>CALBLR010000044.1 GCA_937896015.1 uncultured Prevotellaceae bacterium
TCTGCTGAGACCGCTGGTAGTCGTTGATGCCCTCCACCATGCCGATATAAGCAATTTCGGCAGTGTTGGGGATAAACGAAAATATTGTGTGGTCCACGTCATAGTCCACTGCCTTCAGAATCTTGCCTGCCAAGTTGCGGCCAAGGCGCTTGCGCTCCTCATATATGTCGGCATCGCTGCCGCGCGAGAAGTAGATGCGCTCAAACGAGCAGCGGCGGTTGTCGAGCTCATCGAGGATTTTGCTCACCTCCACATCGCCCCGCTTGTTCACAATCACGGCAGAACCAGGAGTCAGTTCCTTCACCTGGTCGACTTCAACCCTCATGGTGGTTTGAATCACCGGGCGCTCCGATGCCGCCACAAATATCTCATCATCGCAATAGTAGAATGCGGGGCGAATGCCGTGAGGGTCGCGCATCACAAACATATCGCCGCTGCCAGTGATGCCGCACATTGCATATCCACCGTCCCATGTGCCCGACGGACGCTGCAACACTTCCCTAATATCGAGGTTATCCTCAATCATCTCGGTCAGAGCCTTGCCGTCAAGTCCTTGACGGTGATACTCGTCATACAGGCGCTGGTTGGCTTTGTCGAGCGACTGGCCAAGCTGCTCCAGCAGTATCACAGTGTCGGAATACACGCGCGGATGCTGACCCTGGCTCACGATGTCGTTGAAAATCTCGTCAACATTGGTCATGTTGAAGTTGCCGCACAGCAGCAGATTGCGCGACTTCCAGTTGTTGCGGCGCAAAAACGGGTGCACATAGCTTATGCCCGACTTGCCCGTGGTGCTGTAGCGCAGGTGGCCCATATAGGCCTCGCCCACAAACGGCAGCTCGCTCTCGCGCGTGCCGCCCATCACAGCCTCGCTGATTTGGCTGCGCACCTTGCCAAAGATCTCGCTTATGGCTCCCGAACCGAGGCCACGCTCGCGAAATATGTATTCATTGCCCGGCTGTGTGTGTATCGACACGCAGCCCAGTCCGGCGCCCTCCTGTCCACGGTTGTGCTGCTTCTCCATGAGCAGATACAGCTTGTTTAGGCCATACAGGTAGGTGCCGTACTTTTCCTTATAGTAGCTTAGTGGCTTGCGCAATCTTATCATTGCTATGCCACACTCGTGCTTTAAAACTTCCAC
Organism: uncultured Prevotellaceae bacterium; assembly: GCA_937896015.1. GTDB lineage: Bacteria > Bacteroidota > Bacteroidia > Bacteroidales > Muribaculaceae > Sodaliphilus. Next base: position 1,142 of record CALBLR010000044.1, read on the forward strand.
TTTGCCTTTAGTTAGTGAATAAACAGCAGTTCTCTGTACTTGGGCAGAGGCCACATTTCATCGTCGACCATAAGCTCGAGCTTGTCGATATGGTAGCGGATGGTGTCGAGATAGGGGACCACTGTGTCGTGATAGGCGTTGGCCTTGTCGCGCAGGCTGTCGATTTTGTTGGCCACCTTGCGGGCATTGACCATGGCAGCCACGTTGTCCTTGATAAACTGCATGTGCTCCGACATCTTCTCGATCATGGCCATGTCTTGAGCTGCGATTTTCTCGCCTTGCTCCTTGGGGAAAAGGCTCTTGATCTTATACACGTTGTCGAGCAGAATCGACTGGTAGCGTGTGGCAACGGGAATTATATGGTTGAGGGCCAGGTCGCCAAACACGCGTGCCTCAATCTGAATCTTCTTGGTGTAGGTCTCCCAGCTCACCTCGTTGCGGGCCTCGAGCTCAACCTTGTTGAACACGCCAGTGTTGGCAAACAGCTCAACCGATGCTTTGTCGAGGAACGAGTCGAGAATCTTAGGCACCGAAGTCTCGCAGTCAAGACCGCGGCGCTTAGCCTCCTCTTTCCACTCGTCGCTGTATCCGTTGCCATCGAAGTGTATTGGCTTGGAGTATTCAATGAGCCGCTTGTCCTCCTCAAGAATGGCGTGGTCAAGCTCCTCACCGGCTGCCACGCGGGCATCGACGCGAGTCTTAAACTCCTTAAGCTGCTCGGCCACAGCTGCGTTGAGCACTATCATGGCCGAAGCGCTGTTGGCGCTCGAGCCCACGGCGCGGAACTCAAAGCGGTTGCCGGTGAAGGCAAAGGGCGATGTGCGGTTGCGGTCGGTGTTGTCGAGCAGCAAGTCGGGAATCTGCGACACCTTAAGGTTGAGGGCCGACTTGCCTCCAAACGACAGGTCGTCGTCCTGATCCTTGCTGATGAGCTGCTCCAGAATGGTGCTCACCTGCGAGCCAAGGAACATCGAAATGATGGCTGGCGGCGCCTCGTTGGCACCCAGGCGGTGGGCATTGGTGGCACTCACGATCGACGCCTTAAGCAGTCCGTTGTATTTATACACAGCGGCCATCACATTGGAAACAAATGTGATGAACTGCAAGTTCTCTTTTTCAGTTTTGCCGGGCTTAAACAGCTGTGTGCCAGTGTCGGTGCCCAGACTCCAGTTGTTGTGCTTGCCCGAGCCGTTGATGCCGGCAAACGGCTTTTCATGCAGCAGCACGCGGAAATGGTGGCGGCGGGCCACCTCGGCCATCACCTTCATCACCAGCAGGTTGTGGTCGTTGGCCAGATTGGTCTCCTCGTAAATCGGGGCAAGCTCAAACTGGTTGGGGGCCACCTCGTTGTGACGGGTCTTGGCAGGAATGCCCAGTTTGTGGCATTCAATCTCCAGGTCGAGCATAAACTCCTCCACACGCATTGGAATTGCTCCGAAGTAGTGATCTTCAAGCTGCTGATTCTTTGCGCTCTCGTGGCCCATGAGGGTGCGGCCGGTCATCACCAAGTCGGGACGTGCGGCAAACAGAGCCTCGTCGACGAGGAAATATTCCTGCTCCCAGCCCAAATATGAAATCACATGCTTCACCTTGGGGTCAAAATACTGAGCCACTGCCGTGCCTGCCTTGTCAACGCTGTTGAGCGCGCGCAGCAGCGGAGTCTTGTAGTCGAGCGACTCGCCAGAGTATGCAATGAATATGGTGGGGATGCACAGGGTGTTGTCATGAATGAATGCCGGCGACGAGATGTCCCATGCCGAGTAGCCACGGGCCTCAAACGTGTTGCGGATTCCGCCATTGGGGAAACTTGACGCATCGGGCTCTTGCTGGACAAGAAGTTTTCCGCTGAATTCCTCAATCACTCCGCCCTTGCCATCGTGCTCGATGAAAGAGTCGTGCTTCTCGGCGGTGCCGTCGGTGAGAGGGTGGAACCAGTGGGTGTAGTGCGACACGCCATTGTCCATAGCCCATTTTTTCATGCCTGCGGCCACGCTGTCGGCCACCTCGCGGTTCAGCGGCTCCTTGTTGTCGATTGCATAGATCAATGCCTCATAGGTCTGCTTGGGCAGATACTGATACATCGTCTTGCGGTTGAAAACATACATGCCGTAGTAGTCCGAAGGTGCGCCTTCAGGGATCTTCACATTAACCGGTTCGCGGTTAAAGGCCTGTTCAACTTCTTTAAATCTCAGGTGTGACATAATTTAATATGTTAATATTATAAACCAGTAAAAAACAATCTTTGATTTTTTGTGCCACACAGGCTGTGGGCTGCACTGCCCGCCATGCGGCTGCAAGGGTATAAAAACAAGAATATCACCCGTTGAGGTGATATCTTTGCTGTTCGGTTAGGGGCGAAATAGGCTACCGCGCTTTTTACAGCACTGCTGCAACTGCACAAATCTGCGCCTTTGCACGAGTCGGTATGCCTAAACAATCGTTTCACCCTTGCTAATAATGAGTGCAAAGTTAGCGCATCTAAGCCAAAAAACAAAACAAATTCGGACGGTGAAAGTGGCATTTTGTAGTTTTTTTCTCGATGTTTTCTCGATATTCCGGCTTTTAGCCTCATAATGAGTAGCAAAAAAACGGCATCATTTTTGCCATAGTTACGGCAAAAATGTGTAATTTTATGTACTGAAAACTGATTTTATAGATTCATCAATATGTCAATCAAAACACTTATCCCGTTTATGGGGCTGATTATAACGCTGTTATCATCTGGCTGCGGCAACATTGCCAAGAAGGCGTTGCATCCACAGGACACGGTGGGGATCGCCTCTACGCAAGTCTCCGACAACTCATCGTTTAAGAAGAGCAATGGCGAACAGTGCAAAGTCAGCATCAACGCCAACATTGCCTATCCCAAGGCATATAAGGACTCGGCCGACACGCGCAAGCTGCAGCAGTTGTTCACAACGGTGCTGCTCGACGTGCCTGGCGACTCGGTGGGCCTGCAAGATGCCATGCACGAATATGCCGCCGCCTATCTCGACCAGAATGCACCCACAGCCGATGACGATGACGTGCCAAGCGGTGAGGCTGAAGGCGGTGACGACTACGACGCTGTGAGCGTGGTGAGCTACAACGCCACAATCAACATCACCCCGATTTTCAATAAAGACGGCATTCTCACATTCTGCAAAGAAGAAATAATAAAGAAGAACAATAGGGTGACGCTGAAGACGCACCACTACTACAACATCGACCTCGAGGCCATGGCGCAGATTGCCGTGAACCGAATTTTCAAGAGTTCGTCGCTCAACGACGTGTGCCAGCTCATGAAGGACAAGCTCATGAGCCAAAACAACGTGAAGAGCGAAGACGAACTCAATGATTTGGGCTATTACAATCTGCCCAACCTGTCGGTGACCAACAACTTTTTCTTCACCGACAAGGGCATCACCTGGAGTTTTGAGCCCAATGAGTTGGCCATAAACGCCATTGGAGAGCCGCAAATCAGCCTCGACTTCAGCTCGCTGAAGCCATATTTCCTCGAAAACTCCATAATCAACAACTTGTAGGCACGCACATGGCAATCGAGCACATCATAAAGTATTTTCCACACCTCACCGATGAGCAGAGGCGGCAATTTGCCATTCTTGAAGCAGAATACCCGCAGTGGAACGAGAAAATCAATGTGATTTCGCGCAAGGACATCGACAACCTTGAGGTGAACCACATCCTGCATTCCCTTGCGATAGCAAAATTCACCGATTTTGCCGAAGGCACAAAAATTCTTGATTTCGGCACCGGAGGCGGTTTTCCTGCTATTCCGCTTGCCGTGCTGCTGCCCGGCTGCGAGTTTCATCTGGTGGATCGCATAGCCAAAAAGCTAAGGGTGGCCCAAGCGGTGGCCCAAGCGGCAGGACTGGGCAACATCACAGTGCAGCACGGCGACATCAAGGAGGTGAAGGGCAAATTTGACTTTGTGGTGAGCCGCGCCGTAATGGACATGGGCAAGATGGTGCCGCTGCTCAAGCGTCTTGTTGACAGCGACAATGGCAAAAACACGCTTCCAAACGGGCTTATATGCCTCAAAGGCGGCAATTTGACCGATGAATTGGCACCATTTGCCAGCAGCGTGGTAGTCGACGAATTGAACCTACACTTCGATGAGCCTTTTTTTGAGACCAAAAAGATAGTGTACATGCCACTATAATCATTCAAAACTCATTATGCATATCGTAAAATTCACCGTCAACCCATTTGGGGAGAACACCTATATATTAAGGAGTGGCACTTCGAATAAAGCCATAGTAGTTGACCCTGGCATGATGACTGCGCCAGAGCGCGAGGCCGTGGACGGGTACATCACCCAAAACGGGCTTGAACCGCAATGCATCCTTGTGACACACATGCACGTCGACCATGTGGCTTCGGCAGCATGGCTCGCCGGCAAATATGGCTTGAGGATAAAGGCAAGCAAAGCCGATGCCGCGCTTGCGGCGTCGCTGCCCAGCCAGGCAGCCCGGTTTGGCTTAAAGATTGAGGTGAATCCGATAGATGACTACGACACTATCGGCGATGGCGACAGCCTTAGCCTCGATGGCGAAGTAATAAATGTGCTGGCTTCGCCAGGCCATTCGCCAGGCGGATTGGCATACTACCTGCCACAAAGCGGGGCGGTGCTGGTGGGCGACAGCCTGTTTCTTGGCAGCATAGGCCGCACCGACCTGCCAGGGGGCTCACACGGGCAACTGGTGGAGAGCATCAAGACCAAAATCCTGTCACTGCCCGGCGACACAGTGGTTTTGCCCGGCCACGGGCCGCAGACCAGTGTCGCCGATGAGAAGGCTCACAACCCATATTTGTGACACACCTCGGCAACCTATTAAGGGGACTTGCAGTAACAAAAAGGCGAAACATGCACATAAATTGTGCCATATATTCACTTTTGAGGGTGCATCGGGTGTGATTTTCAGACTGAATTACTTGTTGGCTTGCTTGTAATTTACTATATTTGTAAGGTGGTTAGTGGAAAAACATGCCACTGGGCAAAAAACACCTTTGCGCTAAGCCACATGCCACATACTATTGACACAACTGATTAATAACACATACATTAAAGATATGACTGAGCCATACAAGAAGCAACTAACGGAAGAACTGAAGAAGTACTTTGGCTTCGACAACTTCAAGGGCAACCAGGAGCAGATTATGGAAAATCTGATGAAGGGCAACGACACCTTCGTGCTTATGCCCACTGGAGGCGGAAAGTCGCTGTGCTATCAGCTGCCTGCGCTTCTCATGGATGGCACTGCCATTGTGGTGTCGCCGCTCATTGCGCTAATGAAAAACCAAGTGGACGCAATGCGCAACTATAGCGATGAAGACGGGGTGGCGCATTTCTTGAACTCGTCGCTCAACCGCCAGGCCATCGAGCATGTGAAAGCCGATGTGATGGCAGGGCACACCAAGCTGCTGTATGTGGCGCCTGAAACGCTCACCAAGGCCGAAAACATCGATTTTCTCAAGTCGGTGCCAATCTCGTTCTACGCCATCGACGAGGCTCACTGCATATCGGAGTGGGGGCACGACTTCCGCCCCGAATACCGCCGCATAAGGCCGCTAATCAACGACATTGGCCGGCGTCCGATAATAGCTCTCACTGCAACTGCCACCACTAAGGTTCAGCACGACATACAAAAGAACTTGGGCATAAACAATGCCAATGTGTTCAAATCGTCGTTCAACCGCCCCAACCTCTACTATGAGGTGCGCCCGAAGACCAACGAGGTGGACCGCGACATAATAAGGTTCATAAAGTCGATGCCAGGCAAGTCGGGCATAATATACTGCCTGAGCCGCAAAAAGGTGGAAGAGCTGGCCGAAACACTGCGTGTCAACGACATCAAAGCCCTTGCCTACCATGCCGGCATGGATGCTGCCACCCGCGCAGCCAATCAGGACGCCTTTTTGCTTGAAAAAGTGGATGTGATAGTGGCAACCATAGCCTTTGGCATGGGCATCGACAAGCCCGACGTGAGGTTTGTGATTCACTACGACATTCCCAAGAGTCTCGAAGGGTATTACCAGGAAACCGGGCGCGCCGGACGTGACGGCGGCGAGGGACATTGCATCACGTTCTACTCCAAAAAAGACCTGCAAAAGCTGCAAAAGTTCATGCAGGGCAAGCCCATGGCCGAGCAGGAAATCGGCAAACAGCTGCTCCAGGAGACCGCCGCCTATGCAGAGTCGTCGGTGTGCCGCCGTAAGACCCTGCTGCACTACTTTGGCGAGGCATACGACAGCGACAACTGCGGCAACTGCGACAACTGCCTGCACCCGCGCAAAAAAGTCGACGCCACCGAGCAGCTGACATCGGTAATCGAGACCATAATCGCACTAAAGGAAAAATTCCGATCGGAATATGTGGTGAGCGTGCTCTTGGGCAAACTCAACCCCGAGATCAAATCGTATCGTCACGATAAAATCGAAGAATTTGGATGCGAGCAGCATTCCGACGCCAAATTCCTTAATGCAGTCATCAATCAGGCCATAATTGCCGGATTAATCGAGCGCGACATTGAGAACTATGGACTGCTGAAGCTCACCGATGCCGGGCGGCAGTTTCCCGAGAGTCACACAAAGTTCTACATAGTGGAAGACCGCGACTTTTCAGAAGTCGACGATTCGGAATTATGCGATGAATCGGCCTATACCATCGACCCCGAGTTGTTTGGAATACTTAAAGACCTGCGTAAAAAGGTGGCCGCCAAAAACGATTTGCCGCCATACGTAATATTCCAAACGCCTTCGCTCGAGGCAATGGCCACCAACTACCCAATCACTCTCGACGAGCTGAAACTGATTCCCGGAGTGGGAGAAGGCAAAGCCCGACGCTATGGCAAAGAATTTGTGGAGGTGATAAAGAAGCACGTGGAGGAAAACGACATTGAGCGTCCCATGGACTTGCGCATCAAGACGGTGCCCAACAAGAGTAAAATCAAAATAGAGCTGATTCAGGGCATCGACCGCAAAATTGACCTCGTAGAGCTTGCCCGATCGAAAGGACTTGAATTCAAGGATTTGCTCGACGAACTTGAGGCCATAGTGTATTCTGGCACCAAAATAAACATCAATTACTACATTGATGAGGTGATGGACGAAGACCACCGCGATGAGATATTCGACTATTTCACCGAAAGCGAAACCGACCGCATCTCGGTGGCGCTTGAAGAACTCGGGCCCGATTTCACCGAAGAGGAATTAAGACTTGTGCGCATTCAGTTCCTAAGCGAAATGGGCAACTGACTTTATGACGCACGCACAACAAGCAAAAAGCATTGAATTAATTGATATGAGACTACAGTTTATACTTTCCATCGCCGCCTTGTGCGCAGCCGCAAGCCTGACGGCCTATGCCGCCGGCCCCACCGACGAGGCCAAGCAGCTGATGCTGCAGGGCAACTACACACAGGCACTGGAACTGCTGCAGGGACAGCATGCCAAAAACAAGGCAAACGTGCAGATAAACCTGCTGATGGCAGAGTGCCTTGAGCAGACTGGGCACTTGGCTCAGGCGCGCAAGCACCTTGACTTGGCCCAGCAAAAAGGCAGCAAAGAGGCTCTGATGGAAATGGCACGGATGTGCTACATGACCTACGACTTCGGCGAAGCCAAGGCAATGATGAGCAAATATGAGACAGCGGTAAGAAACAAACCGCTGACCGAAGAGCAATCGAAGCTGCGGGCCAGAATTAATATGGCCGATGAAATGGCCTCACACGTTGAAAAAATTGTGGTGGTCGACAGCATAGTGGTCGACAAAGACGCCTTTTTCAAGGCCTACCACATTTCGCGCCAGGCAGGCACGCTTGCATCAACCGACACCATGCCGGAAGACATGCGTCCGGCCACACTCACCGAGGTGTATATGCCCGAAAGCGGTGAAAGCATGATGTGGTCGCAAGTCGACACCGACGGCACAATGCGGCTCATGAAAAGCGACAAGCTGCTCGACGGCTCATGGGACAAGCCGGTGCAACTCGACGACATGCTCAACGACGGCGGAGACGCCTGCTACCCGTTTGTCACATCCGACGGCCAAAGCCTGTATTACGCCAGCAACGGCACTGGCTCGATTGGCGGATACGACATATTTGTGACGCGTAAAGATCCCGACACGGGCAACTACCTGAAGCCGCAAAACGTGGGCATGCCCTACAACTCGCCATACGACGACTACTTGCTTGTGATTGACGACAACACAGGTGTGGGCTGGTGGGCAACCGACCGCAACCACATTCCAGGCAAAGTGACCATATACGTGTATCTGCCAAATTCGGTGCGCGAGAATTATAACCCCGACAGCACAGACATCGCCTCGATGGCAGCTATAAGAAACATCCGCAGCACTTGGGCCGAAGGACAGGACTATGCCGATGTTTTGGCCCGAATCAAGTCGATTGACCGAAACGCTGGCGGCACAGCCGCCACATTCAGTTTCAGCGTGGCCAAGGGCGTCACCTACACATCACTTAGCGATGCAAAGACCACCGAAGGGCGCAGCTATCTGGAGCAGTGCCTGGCAGAACAAGGCAAGCAGCGCGAAGCCATGGCAAAACTGAAGGCTTTGCGCGCACGCTATGCGAGCGCCGATGAGGCCGGGCGCAAATCAATGTCGACAGTAATGGTCCAACTCGAGGCTACAGTGCGCAAGTCGTATGAAACCATTGAATACTACGCCAACCAGGCACGCAAGGCCGAGCAAAGGAGGTGACAGAAAGTATGGTTGACTTCAGGAGAATAGCTGCCGAAAGCACGCTATACACGTTTCATGCGCACACACAGTTTTGCGACGGGCGCGACACTATGGAGGCCATTGTGGCCGCAGCCGTAGCACACGGCTTCACACACATCGGCTTCAGCCCCCATTCGCCAATACCCTTTGCATCGCCATGCAACATGAGCAAGGCCAGTGTGCCACTGTATCTTGATGAGATTTGCCGGCTCAGAGCCAAGTTTGCCGGCCAGATAGAAATATTCCAATCGATGGAAATCGATTTCACCGAAGTAAGCGGCCCAGCCGACGACTACTATCAGCAGCTGCCGCTTGACTACCGCATTGGGTCGGTGCACTTTATCCCGTCGTTCGACAACCCACAAGAGCAAATCGACATCGACGGCCATCCCAATGAATTCGTGAGCAAGATGCACCATTACTTCCACGACGACATCGAGGCGGTGGTGCGGTCATTCTACGCCCAATCATTGAAGATGGTGGAGCGGGGCGGATTTGACATAATCGGCCATTTCGACAAAATAGGCTTCAACGCCTCCTGCTTCAAGCCCGGCATCGACCAAGAGCCATGGTACGACAAACTGGTGCATGAACTGTATGAAGCCATAGCCGACCACCACCTAACGGTGGAGGTCAACACCAAGTCGTGGGAGCCCTACGGGCGCTTTTTCCCAGCAAGCCGATATTTCGGCATGCTCAAGCACAGCGGACTCACGGTGGTGTTTAACAGCGACGCGCACTTTGCCGGCAAGGTGAACGACGGTCGTGTGGAAGCCATGCGCCAATACGCCATTGCAAAATGAGCACAGCCGCAATTTTCCCCAGCATAAAGGCATAAAAAAATCAAGAGTAGCCACTGCTTGACAAGTGCACATTGACTACTCTTGATTTTTTTGCACCTACAATCACGCTCTAAACGCGTTGTAAGAAGCACAGATATAAAGTGACTAATTGCTTCGCATAATTACTTGTTCACCTGGAACTTGTTCCATCCGTCCTTGAGGTTGGCCACCACCTGCTCGGCAGCGGCGATACCAGCCTTGATGTTGGCCTCGGCCGTCTGCGCACCCATCTTCTTGGGCGTGAACAGCACACGGTTGCCATACTTCTCCTGCAACTCAGCAGCAATGTCGGGCTTCACATCGGCCACGTATTTGAAGTCTGTACGAGTTTCAAGAGCCTCGCGCAGGCTGTCCTCATCTATAACCTCCTTGCGGGCGGCGTTGACAAGCACGGCATTCTTGGGCATGAGGTCGATAAGTGCCTTGTTGACCGACTTAATGGTGTCCTTAGTCGCCGGAATGTGAAGACTCACAAACTGGTTTTCCTTATACAACTCCTCTATGGAGTGGATGGGAGTAACGCCTTCGGCAAGCATGGCCTCGTCTTTGACAAAGGGGTCGAATGCGCTCACCTTCATACCAAAGCCCTTGGCTATGCGGGCCACATTGCGGCCCACCTGACCAAATGCGTGGATGCCCAGCGTCTTGTCCTTAAGTTCAGAGCCCGAAGTGCCGTCGAAGCGGTTGCGCAGCAGGTACACCAGCATGCCAAACACCAGTTCGGCCACGGCGTTGCTGTTTTGGCCGGGTGTATTCATCACACACACGCCATGAGCAGTAGCCTCGGCCAGGTCGATGTTGTCATATCCGGCACCGGCACGCACCACCACCTTGAGTTCCTTGGCGGCGTCGAGCACCTCTTTGTCCACCTTGTCGCTGCGCACAATCAGTCCTGCGCAGTCGGCAACGGCCTTAATCATGTCGTCCTTTGTGCCTTTTTCCACCAGCACCAGTTCGTGTCCGGCGGCTTTCACCACCTCGCGGATGCCGTCGACAGCGGCAGGGGCGAATGGCTTTTGGGTTGCAACTAATATTTTCATATCGATGTGTTGTCTTCTTAATTAATAAATAATTGTGCTATTCCCTTTTGCGGGCATTAATCAGTGCTTGTTTTCAAACTCCTTCATGGCCTCAACAAGCACCTTAACGCTTTCAAGCGGCAGCGCATTGTAGAGCGATGCGCGGAAGCCGCCCACACTGCGGTGGCCCTTGATGCCTACGATGCCCTTTGTGCCGGCAAAGTCGATGAAGTCTTTCTCGAGCTCTTTGTATTCGGGCTTCATCACAAAGCACACGTTCATTATCGAGCGGTCTTCCGGATGAACTGTGCCAACGAACATCTTGCTTGAGTCGATGGCGTCGTAGAGGTAGGCTGCCTTTTCCTTGTCGAGGCGCTCAAGTTCCTTCACACCGCCCAGCTGCTTATACCATTTGAGGGTTTGCAGCGCGGCATAGATGGGCATCACTGGAGGAGTGTTGAACATCGAGCCCTTGTCGACGTGCGTCTTGTAGTTGAGCATTGTGGGAATGGGGCGCTCCACCTTGCCCAGGGCGTCAACCTTGACAATGACAAACGTGACACCGGCAGGAGCAATATTCTTTTGCGCGCCACCATATATAAGATCGTATTTCGACACATCAACGGGACGAGAGAAAATGTCGCTCGACATGTCGGCAACCAGTGGCACGGGAGAGTCGAGGTCTTTACGGATCTCGGTGCCATAGATGGTGTTGTTGGTGGTGATGTGGAAGTAGTCGGCATCGGCAGGCACTGTGTAGTCCTTGGGGACAAACACATAGTTGTCGGCCTTTGAAGAAGCCACTACATCAACCTCGCCAAACAGCTTGGCCTCCTTAATGGCCTTGTTGGCCCAAGTGCCAGTGTCAAGATAGGCTGCCTTGGTCTTGAGCAGATTGTATGGCACCATGCAGAACTGTGTGCTTGCACCGCCACCAAGGAAGAGTACCTCATAGCCGGCGGGGATGTCGAGCAGTTCCTTGAACAAAGCCTGAGCCTCGTCCATGACAGCAGTAAACTCTTTGCTGCGGTGTGAAATCTCGAGAAGAGAGAGACCTGTGCCGGCAAAGTTGCGGATTGCATCAATAGTGTTGTCAATCGTATACTGGCTAAGTATCGACGGACCAGCATAAAAATTGTGCTTCTTCATAATTATGCGTTGTTATTCAGTTAAACAATTAAGTTCATATATTGCAAATGTAAGTGAATTTTCGTAATCACACAATTTATTAAAGAAAAAAAGCGCCAATCACCAGCCACCTCCTCACGTGACCAAATGCCGTTGTTTTACACCGTTTTCAATGTGTAAGCAAAGAGTATTTGCGCTATTACTGGCATCAGACCAGCAAACAGGCCTGAATGATAGCAATTTGCAAGTCAATAAAATTTCGCATGAATGACATTTTGCTAAAAAAAGTGCGTTCGAGTGAAAAAAAATCGGAAATTTTGTGCCAAGAACTATGTATAATCAGATTTTTTGCTTTATATTTGTCACGTCAAAACATCAGTAATGACATATAGACATAATTATATATAAACCGCTTTAAAAATTCGCATCTATCATGAACGTAGAAAAGATTTTAAACGATTTGCAGGTTAAGCACCCAGGTGAGAACGAATATCTGCAAGCAGTCCGCGAGGTCCTTTTAACCGTAAAGGACGAGTATGACAAGCATCCCGAATTCGAGAATGCTAAAATCATCGAGAGAATGGTTGAGCCCGACCGCATCTACACATTCCGTGTGACATGGGTTGACGACAACGGCGAGGTGCAGACCAATCTTGGCTACCGCGTTCAATTCAATAACGCCATCGGCCCGTACAAGGGTGGTGTGCGCTTCCACGCTTCAGTGAACCTTTCAATCCTTAAGTTCCTTGGCTTTGAGCAGACATTCAAGAATGCCCTCACCACACTGCCTATGGGTGGTGCCAAGGGAGGATCGGACTTCAGCCCCAAGGGCAAGAGTGATGCCGAGATAATGCGTTTCTGCCAAGCATTCATGCTTGAGTTGTGGCGCAACGTGGGTCCCGACAAGGACATTCCCGCAGGCGACATCGGCGTTGGCGGCCGTGAAGTGGGCTACATGTTTGGCATGTACAAGAAGCTCACCCACGAGCACACCGGCACATTCACCGGCAAGGGGCTTGAGTTTGGCGGCTCGCGCATTCGTCCCGAAGCCACTGGCTTCGGCGCATGCTACTTCGTGCAGAAGATGCTCCACCGCCTCGGCACCGACTTCAAGGGTAAGACAGTGGCCGTGTCGGGCTTCGGCAATGTGGCTTGGGGCACAGTGACCAAAGCCACCGAACTTGGCGCAAAGGTTGTCACCATCAGTGGTCCTGACGGCTACATCTACGACCCCGACGGCATCAACACCCAAGAGAAGATCGACTACATGCTCGAGCTCCGCGCCAGTGGCAACGATGTGTGCGCACCCTACGCCCAGAAGTTCCCCAACGCCAAGTTCTACGCAGGCAAGCGTCCATGGGAGCAGAAAGTGGACATCGCTATGCCGTGCGCCACTCAGAATGAGGTGAGCAAGGAAGACGCCGAGACC
>CALBLR010000045.1 GCA_937896015.1 uncultured Prevotellaceae bacterium
TGCACGGTGTGGTAGGCGTAGATGCCGGGAATCATGGGCAGCAGCGACGGGAAGGCAAACGTCTCGGGCGGGCACTTCACCTTCGGGGCTATGAATATGGCCAGCATGCCTATCACCACGGCGGCCACAAAGCTGGCCAGCACTATGTGCCAGCCCAGCACGTTCATCAGCAGGTAGCGCGTGGAGTGGCCCACGGCGGCTATCAGGGCGCAGAATTTGAATGCGTTCAGCGGCGGGTTGCTTACGCTCGCAAAGCCTATGGCGGCGAGCGCTGCGAAAAATGCGTCTTGAAGCAGGTTGAGTATCAGTGTCATGCGAGTGTCGTTAGAGTCTTGTAAAGTTAGAATATGCTCAAATTCATCAGCAGAATGCCGCCAGTGAGTCCCAGCGACAGGCACACCGTGAGCACCGAGGCCATCATGAAGCGGCTGAAGGCAGTCAGGTAGTGGCCGTCGAGCAGGTCGCTCACCGAGTTGATGTAGTGCACGCCGGGCACCAGATAGAGCACGCTGGTGCCCAGCGCCAGGTCGGGCGTGCCGCCCAGGTGGAATATATAGGCCGAAGCGCCTATCACCGATGAGATGAACGAGCAGGCTATGAACATAAGGCGCGCGTCGACGCCCGCAGTGAGCAGGGCCACCTTCAGGTAGTAGCCCACCCACGTGGCCAGCGCCACTATGCCCATCGAGGTGAAGTCGCCGCCAAACAGGCGGCAGAACGAGGCGTTGGCTATCGACACCAGCACCATCACCACCCATGTGGGTATGCGCTTCTCCGACGTGATTTGCTGAAACCGCTCAATGGCACCGTTGAGGTCGGTCTTGCCCTCATACACGTCCCAGCTCAGCTTGCTCAGGTTTGTGTTGGCGGCGAAGCTCAGGGGCACCTTCATTTGCGAGCGCGACTCGTGGTAGGAGTGGCCGTGCTCGGAGTCCCACACGGTGATCACGCAGTGGGTGGCCAGCATCAGCATGTCCACCTTCACTCCGAACCTGTCGGCCATGCGGTTCACGTTTTTGCTTATGCGCGTGCAGTTGGCCCCGCACCCCAGCAGATAGGTGGCATAGTCGCCAAAGAATATGCAGATGCGTTTCAGCATGTCGTGGCTGTGTTCCATTTGATTGCAGTCTAAATTACCTGTGTTTTGTGTGACAATTCACACTCATTATAATTATCTTTGCAAAGTTACAGATTTTTTCCGACCTGCTAAAACACTTTTTAAGAAATGAGAATGAATTGGGACTCTTTGATATGCGACACGCGCCTCGGCCTGGAGGATTATGGCAGCGAGGGCCGCCGCGGCGGGGTGCGCAGCGAGTTTGAGCGCGACTTCGACCGCCTGGTGTTTTCATCACCCTTCCGCCGGCTGCAAAACAAGACTCAGGTGTTTCCGCTGCCGGGTAGCATATTTGTGCACAACCGCCTCACCCACAGCCTTGAGGTGTCGTGCGTGGGCCGCTCGCTGGCCAACGAGATTGTGCAGCGCCTCATGGCACGCCACAACGGCTGCAGCGGCAAACTGATGCGGCTGGGCGAGATTGTGGCCGCCGCCTGCCTGGCCCACGATTTGGGCAATCCGCCGTTTGGCCACTCGGGCGAGCGCACCATATGCGCCTTTTTCAGCGAGGGGCCAGGATTGGATCTCAAAAGCAGGCTCACGTCCGAGCAGTGGGACGACTTGACGCGCTTTGAGGGCAATGCCAACAGTTTCCGCACCCTCGTGCACCAGTTCCGCGGCCGCCGCCCAGGTGGCTTCGCCATGACCTACTCCACGCTGGCCTC
>CALBLR010000046.1 GCA_937896015.1 uncultured Prevotellaceae bacterium
ACAACACCAAAGATCCCCGCAAAAAAGCACTTGAGTTTGCATTGGCCAACGGCCACCCACGCTATTACGTGAGCCACAGCCGAGCCTATCCAGTGGTGTGCAGCATCATAAGGCGCGGTGTGAACCCCGTGAAGATGCCCGACCAGTCGCAGATGTGGGAGGAGATTGCCGCCAAGGTGCGCCAGGCCATGGACTCGGGAGTGCCCAGCATCAACAAGGCACTTGAGTTTGTGCTGCAAAACTGCCGGGCCTCGCGGTTTTTCATATCCTATCCTTATGCTCGCCGCCACACCTATGTGGCCTGCAAGGAGCGCAGCCGGGCAGTGAAACGCACGTTTAAGGCACGCAACCCTGTGGCCGACAGTGCCTTTGGCGCAGTGTAACCGCCATGCCACGACCAATCAACAACTAACCAATATATATAGAATCAACCACCATGAACGAAACACAGCAGGCCACAGTGGATGTGGCCATTGACATCGATGAGATTTTCAACCTGATTTATGCCGAAAGCCAGTGGCTGTCGGCGCACAATCCGGCCGTCTACCGCCTTAGCCCCGACAATGCGCCCATGCTGCGCCTAAGGGTGGGCGAGGGCTATGCCCAGTTGCAGCCGCGCCTGCAGCCCTACTTGCTGTGGGCCAACTACAACCCCAACATTGAGCAGCGCAACCTCACCCTCACTTTGCAGTTTGAGCACCAGCAGCCGTCAAGTCTCACAGCCACCATCCATCAGCTGGTGGTGGAGCTGCTGGCCTACTATGCGCTTATGCGCTTCTACGACGGCCGCACCGACCTCTATGCCACCGCATGGCGGCGGTGCAACGCGCAGCTGATGCTGATGTTTGCCCGCGATGCCAACCGCGGCTGCGCACTTCCATAGCAATGTGCCCATTTCATCGAACAAATCAGGCGGCCACGGCAATATTTCTGTTTGCCGTGGCCGCCTGTGTGGCGGTTGGTAGGGGATGGCGTCAGTTGCCTGCCGCATCGCCTATTTTGTCCACCTGCTTCTTCAGCCAGTCGGTGGCCGCCTTAGTCACCTTCTTTTTTATGTGGTGCCCCACCGAGTCTACCAGCCTGTTGGCAGCCGAGTCAACCTCGCTGGGCACATCCACCTCAACTTTCTCGACCACGGTGTCGGCCTTGTCGGCAGCAGCCGCCTCATCGGTCTTGTCGGCCTCATCGGTGCCGTCCACGTTGGCACCCATGGCCTTTTCGAGCGCAAGGGCCAGATCCTCTTTGCTGAACGTGAACACATGGCCCAGAATGCCAAACGACAGCGTCTTGCTCTTGCCCATCAGCTCGATGCGGCCCACAGAGCAAACGAAGTAGTTGTCGACATGAAAACTCGTTTCCATGAATGTGTCGAGCGCTTTGCCAGTTAGATACTTCTGCCCCAGCGACAGTATTGAGCCCAGCAAGCTGTTTTCAGAGTCGTTCACCTGGTCGATGGTCTCGTTGGCAAACGCGCGGGCTTCGCTCTTCACCGCCTCCTCATGCTTCTCGCTGTTGGGGCAAGTGATGGCGAACACAGCGAAAATCACGGCCACCACCGCAGCTATAATCCAACCCTTTGCGCCATTGCCCTTGCTGTCGTCGGCCTGTTGCGGCTCCTCACCGGCAGGCTGCTGCCACTGCTGCTGTTGCTGCTGGGCGGCATTCCATTGCGGAGGCAGCTGCCCGTTGTATTCACGCTGCTGCCACTGTCCGCCGTCGGGCTCGCCGGCTATTATGGCCTGTTCCAGGGCCGGCACCTCGCTGGCCTTTGCCCAGTCCTTCATGCCCTCGGCCCACACGGGGGTGTCGGGCTTGAGGCCGCGCACCTTCAGCTCCTCGATGCTGAACGGCCCCATTTGCTTGTCGTCAAGAATAATAAAGAATTCCATACACTTAGAAATTTTCGGCAAAGTTATATCAAATTTCATTACCACCCACCCGGTTTTATGGCA
>CALBLR010000047.1 GCA_937896015.1 uncultured Prevotellaceae bacterium
CCATTTTTAAGGTTATCAAAAGCGAAAAGAAAAGCACGCTCTACAAGCAAAAAGAGCCCGACCTGCCAAGCGACGCCACCCTTAGCAGCTGCCTTGAGCTGATAGCCGAGGCGGCCAAGGACAGCAAGCTCTGCCAGGAGCTGTTTGACAACTACCACAAGCACATATCATACGTGGGCGGCAGGCTGGGCCTGGCCGACGACGCCGTGGTGCTGCTGGCCGCGTTCATCAACAGGGCATACGACTACTGCATAAAGGTTGACGAAATCATGAGCGACCTTGACTGCACCTACCTCACCATTGTCAAGCACTTCACCGCCATACAGCAGTTGAGAGCGGCCAAATACATCAACGGGCGGCTTGAAAGCGAAGACTCCGACGACATCTCGTTTAATGTGCCTTGCGCCGCCGTGATGTCGATTTCAAAAAACCAGCCATTCGTTGACGATCTGAGCGGCCTGAACCAAATAACAATGTTTGAGCGCATCAAGATACTTTTCTACTACAACAAGGAGGGGAAGATAAGCCACTCGGAATTTGTCAACAGCATCATCGACTTGTTTTGCAGCAACCCAAAGTTGGAATTGGTCAAAGCGTTTGAAAAGTGGCGGTTAGGCATCAAGTCGCGAGACAAGACGGTTGGCATTGCGTTTCTTGGGTTCTGCTACTTAACAATGTATGAGAATTACGATGGCGATGGGATTGGAATGGGCCAAATGAGGCAAAACAAGAACGCTTATTTCGTCAGGGACTACGACGACTGGAAAAAAGCCACAAGGGCATTACTAAGCAAGGGTCTGATTAAGCACGCCTTCAACGACGGCATGGCCGATGCCAACAAGTTCTGCCTCACGAGCAAGGCGCGCGCCGAGTTCCTCGCCGGCACCGAAGCCGCCGAGAGCAAAGTTCCTGGACACTTGCTCAAGGCAGCCGACATTGCCGAAAAAGACCTCTACTACAATGGCAAGGAGGCTGCCGACATCGAGCGCCTTTACTCGCTCATTGCCCCCGACCGCTTCGGGCAGGTGCAGCAGACGCTGGCCAGCCACGGAATGCGCACGGGCTTCGCGTGCATGTTCTATGGTTCGCCAGGCACAGGCAAGACCGAGACGGCGCTGCAGTTGGCACGCCGCACAGGGCGCGACATAATGCAGGTGAACGTGACCGACATACGCAGCAAGTGGGTGGGAGACAGCGAGCGCAACATCAAGGAGGCCTTCGACCAGTACAACATGCTGTGCGAATCGTGCGAAGTGGCCCCCATACTGCTCTTCAATGAGGCCGACGCCGTGCTTGGCTCGCGCATCAAGGGCGCGCAAAACGGCGTTGACCGCATGGAGAACTCCGTGCAAAACATAATTCTGCAAGAAATGGAGAAGCTGAAGGGCATAATGATTGCCACCAGTAACCTTAACGAGAACTTCGACCCCGCCTTTGAGCGGCGCTTCCTCTACAAGATAGAGTTTCTGCGGCCAAGCGCCAACGCGCGCCGCAACATATGGAAATCGATGATTTCCGAACTCACCGACGAGGAGGCCCTCACACTGGCAGGCCGCTACGACTTTAGCGGCGGCGAAATTGAAAACGTGGCCCGCAAGCTGCTGGTGGAGCAGCTGCTGACTGCGAGCAACCCCGTGTCCACCTTGCAACTTGTGACCAAGATATGCGACAGCGAGGGCATCAGCACCATAAAGCGTGCCGTGGGTTTCTGACACCGGCGCCAGTCTTAATTCCTTAATACCAACTCTCGGCCGTGGAAGCACACGAGCACGCACCGGCCCCAAGGCATCACTGCCGCGGGGCCGGTTTTTTTATCGCATTCTTAGGCTATCGGTCAGCCCATCACGAATTTAAGCACGAACAGCAGCGCGAGCACCACCAGAGTGGCATTAAGGTCGCGCCAGCGGCTGGTGCACGCCTTTATCACCACATAGCTGAGTATGCCCAGGCAAATGCCATTGGCAATGGAGTAGCACAGCACCATGGTGAGCATGGTTGTGAATGCCGGGAACGACTCGCTGACGTCGCTCAGGTCAACCTTCTTCACCGAGTCGAGCATGAGCACGCCAACCATCACCAGCGCTCCGCTGGTGGCAGCCGACGGAATGACGAGGAACAGCGGCGACAGCAGCAGCGACACCACAAACAGCAGTCCGGTTACAAGCGAGGTGACGCCTGTGCGGCCGCCCTCGGCGATGCCCGACGCGCTCTCGATGTAGGTGGTAACGCTGCTGCTGCCAAGAATAGGGCTGACGGTGGTGCCCAGGGCATCGCTGAGCATTGCCTCCCTCACGCGCGGTATCGTGCCGTCGGGGCGCACAGCACCCGTCTTTTCGGCCAGTCCCACCAGGGTGCCCACTGTGTCGAAGATGTTGATTATCAGCAGCGAGAATATCACCAGCACCATGTTCAGATTGAAGAAGCCGCTGAAATCAAACTTGCAGAATATAGGGGCTATGGAGTGAGGCGCCGACACGGGCAGCCAGCCTTGGGGCATCTGCGTCACCCCAATTGGCAGGCCCACCAGCGTGGCCGCCACTATGGCTATGAACAGCGCGCCCTTCACCCCGCGCGCCATGAGCACGGCACTAAGCACTATGGCCAGCATGCCAAGCAAAGCCTCGGGGGTGAACCGGCCAAGCGCCACAAACGTGTCGGGATCAGCCACCACTATGCCCGCGTTTTTAAGGCCTATGAAGGCCAGAAACATGCCAATGCCGGCCGAGATGGAATAGCGCAGATTGCGCGGAATGCTGTCGAGAATGCGCTCGCGCACATTCAGGAAGGTGATGAGGATGAATATCACCCCCTCAACCAGCAGCGCAGCCAGCGACTGCTGCCACGTGAGGTGCATGGCC
>CALBLR010000048.1 GCA_937896015.1 uncultured Prevotellaceae bacterium
TGGCCCAACGTTTGCATCCCTGAGCAACCTGAGCAACGAAAATGCCATAATCATAAGTGAGGGCGACCACCTTGGCAAGGTGTTTTTCAAAGACCTGTATAGCAGCCTGCACCTTAACATTAAGGAATACACCTTCAGCGAGCACGACGAGACCATCGCATTCTCGCTGTCGATTCCATTTGCGAGCTCGCTTGCCTTTGCAAGCGTGATGAAGCACCAAGACGCGCCCGGCACCACATTTAAGCGGCACCTGGCCATAGCACGCGGACTGATGTCGGAAGACGACTACCTGCTGCAGGAAATACTTTTCAATCCACACACCACTGGCCAGCTCGACCGCATAATGGGCCAACTGTCGCGTCTAAAAGACATCATAGCCCGCAAAGACAGCAGGGCCATGAAGGCCTACCTCGATGAGGTGAGGAGCAACCTGAAATAGCTGTGAGCTCAGGCGTTGAGCGCCTTGCGCAGCAAAGCCTCAACTTCGGGTTTGAAAATGCCGGCTTCATGCGCCTTTTCGGCGCCTATATAGAATGTGGGCACATAGTAGTAGTCGTATTTGTCGGCCACCTCTGGCTGTTCCGACTCCTCTATGGCCGTGATTGGCACCTGCGCGAGCTCGGGATGCTCGGCAGTGAGTTCGCTGATATACCGGAATGCCTTCTTGCAATAGGGGCAGTCCTTTAGATAGAAAAGGGTGATTGATTTCATAATGCCTGTTTTTTTAGCGTCGCTGCAAATAGCAGTAGGCAAATATACGGCAAAAATCACTTCTCCCCACATCACAGGCAGGCAAAATGAGCCAAAACGTCTTGAAAATTCATGCGTTATGGGCCGGGCGTTTGGCCAAGTGGGGAAAAAAGCGTAACTTTGCATGCTTTTATTAACTCCCGTGTGATGGGAAATTAAGGCAAAACTAAACTTAATTTTGAGTAACACAATTAATTAAAAGAAATGAAGACATTTAAACTGAACGCAACGCCGAGAATCGACCTTGGCAAGAAAGCATCGAAGGCCCTCCGCGCCGAGAACAAAATTCCGTGTGTAATCTATGGTGGCAAGCACGTAGAACTCACCGACGGCAAGTATGAAGGCCCCCTCGCTCCCGGCGAGAAGGTGGTGCCCGTGGGCAGCAAAGGCAAAGCCCTGATCACTACCGACTTCATTGTGGGCTTCGACGACATCCGCAAACTCATCTACACTCCCGACGTGTACACTGTGGAGCTCACTCTCAACGACAAGGTTAAGCATGTGGTTCTGAAAGACATTCAGTGGCATCCCGTGAACGACAGCATTCTGCATCTCGACTTCCTCGAAGTACACGAGGACAAGCCCGTGGTGGTGGAAGTGCCCGTTAAGATCGAGGGTCACGCAGCTGGTGTGAAGGCCGGTGGTAAGCTCTACCTCAACATGAAGAAGGTGAAAGTGAAAGGCATCTACACCAACATTCCCGAGCGCGTGGTGGTTAACGTTGACGACGTTAAGATTGGCCACGTGATCAAGGTCGGCGACCTCAAGTTTGACAACTACGAGCTGGCCAGTGCCAAAGACCTCGTGATTGCAGGCGTTCGCGCCACACGCGCAGCCGCAGCAGCTGCAGCAGCTGCCGATGAGGCCGCAGAGTAATCGCAGAAACTTAACGAATGAAGTACTTAATTGTAGGCTTGGGTAACATTGGTGACGAATACCAGGGAACCCGCCACAACATAGGATTCAGCATATTGGATGCCTTTGCACAGGCGTCCAATATTGTTTTTAGCACCCAGCGGTATGGCGATGTGGCCACTATGCGGCTCAAAAACAAGCAGCTGGTGCTTCTGAAGCCATCCACATATATGAACTTGAGCGGTGAGGCCGTGCGCTACTGGAAGCAAAAGGAGAACATTGAGCTCGAAAACATTCTGGTGGTGGTCGATGACCTGGCTCTGCCTTTCGGCGCCATACGCCTGCGCGGCAAGGGCGCCGACGGCGGCCACAACGGGCTGAAAAACATTGCTTTCTGCCTGCAGACGCCCAACTTCGCGCGCCTGAGGTTTGGCATAGGCAACGATTTTCCGCGCGGAGCACAGATTGACTACGTACTTGGCCATCCGTCGGCCCAAGAGCAAGCCATTCTGCCCGAGCGTGCAGCAGTGGCTATCGACGCCATCAAGGCATTTTGCCTGTCGGGCTTGACTTTTGCAATGACCAACTACAACAACAAGTAAGCACACTCTGAAAGGAGGGAATCATTATGCCAAAGGAAGTGAGAATTGACAAGTGGCTATGGGCCACACGCGTGTTTAAGACCCGGTCGATTTCTACCGACGAGTGCAAAAAGGGCCGCGTGACCATGGGAGGTGTGAATGTGAAGCCCTCGCATCTGATAAAGGTGGGCGACAAGGTGAGCGTAAAAAAGCCACCCGTGACCTACACATTCGAAGTGCTGGGACTGATAGAAAACAGGGTTGGCGCAAAACTTGTGCCCAACTATCTGAAAAACGTTACCCCACCCGACCAGTACAAACTGCTGGAAATGGTGAAAATAGGAGGCTTTGTCGACCGTCAAAAAGGCCTTGGCCGCCCCACTAAAAAGGAGGGGCGTGAGCTCAGCGAGTTCACCTCAGAGGCATTCTTTGGATTTGATGACGACTACATTGACAGCGACAACTCGCTGTGGACCGAAGAAGATGAAAAGCGCCTGTCTGACGCAATGTCGAAAAAAGGCAAATAGCCTCAAACGCTTGTGCATACAATTATTGGGCCTCGGCCGTCACGTGAATGACGGTCGAGGCCCAATTTCATCCTGCGGTTTGGTTTTATTAACGCACTGCCAATGGTGTATATAGCGTTTTTTTGCTATTTTTGAATTTATGATAAAAACAATCAATGCAACATAACGATCACAAGTAATGACAAGCAACAACTCTGGACAAACCATAATGCCGCCTGAATGGGCCCTGCAAGACGCTGTGCTGCTGTCGTGGCCGCACAAAGCCACCGATTGGGCCTACATGCTCGATGAAGTGAAGCTATGCTTCACCGAAATAGCCAAGGCAATCAC
>CALBLR010000049.1 GCA_937896015.1 uncultured Prevotellaceae bacterium
CCCGACTCATAGTAGGCGGGATAGCCCAGCTGCTGCTGGCCGTTGTATTTGCCCACATACATGTCCTTGAGCGGAATCACAATCTCCTGGCCCACGCGGTAGGTGTTGTAGAGGCTGTTGGCATTGATGCTGATGGTGAGGGCACCGGTTTCATCTTGAATGTAGAGGCTCTTGTAGATGTTGCCCGAGGCATCGCTGCTCACCACACGGCCGTGGATCACGAGATCCTCTTTAACGGTGTCGATGTAGTTGGGCGCGTCTTGCCAATATTTTGCCTTAAACTCGGCAATGGTGGTGTTGGGCTTGTCTTGCGCCACTGGAGCCACCATGGGCGGAGTGTCGAAATTGTCGTTGCAGCTCACAGCGGCAAGGCCGAGCAGCATCACGCTTAAAATCGTCTTTAATTTTTTCATATCGTAAGTGATGTTATTTATTTTCCTGTTGAGTATTGTTAGTTATGGCACCGCCGCGCGCATCAGAAGCGCACGCCCAGGTTCAGATACATTTTGAAGCCCTGGCCGTAGTAAATTTTGTTGGGATACTTGGTGGTGGTGAAGTTGGTGTAGTTGAAACGTCCCTGCTGGTAGCCGCCCGTCTGGATGTTGCGGTTGTCGAGCAGGTTGTTGAGGTTCAGGTTCACGTTGAGCGAGGCCGTGCGGCTCAGATATATCACCTTGCCGATGCTCATGTTGATTATTAGGGCCTCGTTGAGTTTCTCCTGCGTGGTGATTTCGCGCAGCTTGGCCTCAAGCTCCTGCTTGGTGTCGACGGTGGTCCACAGGTTGTCCATCTTCTCGTGGCGTATGGGCGAGAGGTCGATGTAGGCGCGGTTCATCCAAGTGCCGTTCACCTCAAAGAACCACATGTTGGGTGCGGCCCAGTTGAAGCTGAGCGAGTAGGCCTCCTGCGGAGTGCCGCCCACGTAGAAGTTTTTCAGATACACCGTCTGCGTCACATCGGGCTGCGAGCCGTTTTCATAGCTGCGCGTGCCCGTGGGGCGGTTCTTATACTGGTAGCGGGCCAGGTTGGCTGCCGCGCTCACGGTCACCGAGGGAGTCACCTTGTAGGCCAGACCCACTTCCACGCCCTTGTGTTCCTTGCGCACACCAGTGAGGGCGTAGTTCATGAATGTGCTGTTGAGGTCGTCGTAGAACGAAGTGCGCTCAGTCTGGTCCCAGAATTCGGTCCAGTAGCCGGTGACCGAGCCCATGAAGCGGCGGTAGTTCCACACATAGCTCAGGTCGCCCGACAGGATGCGCTCATTCTTGAGGTCGGTGATCACGTCGTCTTTAATGCGCGGCGACACATAGGCGTTGCCGGGCAGAGGAGCGTGGGTGCCATAGTAGGCGTGGGCGTGGAAACTGTTGCGTCCGTCGAGCTTATACACGGCGCCGCCCTTCACGCCCCAAGTCACAAATTCGTGCTTTGCGCCCTTGCCGAATGAGTTTTCCGGGGCGCGGCCGTTGCGCATCTTGCCGTCGCGCTGATAGCTGGTGTAGCCTGCGTTGGCACCGTAGTTAAAGTCCCAGCGGGCCAGATTAATGGTGTTTTGCAGCCACAGGCCGGCATTGAGCGAGTTGATGTTGTAGTCATAGCCGAAGCGGTCGCCCACACGCACGCGGCGGTTGGGGTTGTTGAGGTCGTTCTGCGGCAGATCGGCGTTGCTGGGGAAGTCGCGCTCGGCAAACTGGTCGATGTCGGTCCAGTAGCGTCCGCCAAGCAGGTCCTTTATGGTCTTGTAGTACGACGACACGGTGTAGTTCACGCTGGCGCCGCCCTGCAGGGTGAGCACCTCGCTGAGGCGTGAGTTGAGGTTGGTGTTGAGCATCCAGCTGGCCTGGTTGCTGTGGCGCTTCTCCAGAATGTAGGTGGAGCCCTTCTCCACGCCAGTTTCATCGGCCAGATAGTTGTTCAGGAGATTGGTCTGATACAGCTCGTCCCAGTTGATTTGGCTGAATGTGGGGTCGTTGAGCCACTTGTCGGTGTAGATGGCCTGCACGTTGGGGTCGCTTGCATAGTAGCTGGGCAGGTAGCGGTAGTAGTCGGGGCGCGGGTCGCGCGCGTTATACCAGTTGAGCGCCGACGAGGCATAAAACGACTTGTGGAAGCCCACGCCGGTGTTGAGTTTGGTGCCTGGCTTGATGTCCCACAGCCAGTTGAGCAGCACGGTGGGATCGTAGGAGTCAACCACCTTGGCGTTGCGCTTTTTGCCGCACTGCCAGCCCCAGTTGCTGTTATACAGATTGCTGCCCACAAGGTCGTAGGCCTCTTGGAATGTGGCCGAATTGCTGGCGCGGCTGGTGGGCGCGCCAAATGTGGTCAGGGCCAGTGAGTGGTTGGCTCCAAGCTGCTTTTGCACGGCCAGGAAGTAGCCCCAGCTGTTGTAGAACGAGCCGGGAATCACGCCTTCATCGGCATAGCGGCCAACGGCCGACAGCGTCAAGGCCCAGCCGCTTTCGGTGAGGCCGGTGCTGTAGGTGGCCATGCCGCGCCAGCGGTAGTTGGCGTTGGTGTAGGCCACGCTGCCGCGGAAGCCAGGGGCATAGTCCTTGGCATAGGTGGTGATGTTGTTGGCGCCGCCCACGTCGCCAAAGGCAAAGTTGGTCGACTCAAGGCCGGTGCCTATCGATTTGTTTTTGAACGCCTGGTTAAGGCCTCCCAGCATCGAGTAGTTGAAGCGGCCGCGCGCAGCGTCGTTGAAGCCGATGCCGTTGATGTAGGTGGCTGTGTACTCGCTGTTGTAGCCGCGCATGCGGAAGCGCATTGCCGAGAAGTTGTAGCTGGCAGCCTGATAAAAGGGGTTGTCGGTGGCGCCGGTGAGCATGCCCACCGCCTGCGAGTTGCCCTCCTCGTCTTCAAGCTGCGACTCGCTGAGCGTCATTTCGCGCGAGGCGTTGCTGTAGTCGTCGCCCGCGCTGAAGTTGTCGGGCGTGATTTTGAGAGTGCCCAGGTCGGTGACGCCGCCCGAGGGCAGCTGCACATCGAGCGCGAGGTCTTTGTAGCCATAGCCCAGCACCAGCAGCTGGTCGCTGCCGGGCTTCACATCGGTAATCAGGAAGTCTCCGTCGGGGCCGGTCACGGCCGACACGCCCTGCCCGTTGAGCATCACAGTGAGTCCTGCCACAGGCTGGCTGCTTTTGGAGTCGATTACCACGCCACGCAGCGCCGCCTGCTGCGCGATTGCGGGCAGGCTCACCAGTAGCGTAAGTAGCAAAAACAGTTTTAATTTCATAAACTTATGTCAAGTGTTAATAATAGTGTATTCGGTTTTACTGCTTTGGTTTAGCCGTCCATACGCCACATTTTGGTGTAGGTGCGGCCTCCCTTTGCGGCACAATGTGTGCAAAAGGATTCAAAAGTAGTTAATAAAATTCAATAAAGCAATAACTATCAGGTAAAATCGCAAAAAATGGGTCGTCATTGCCTGCGTTTGCTGTAGGCTGCGCGCATTCGCTTCACCTCGGCGGCCACTTTTGGCGACAGCCACACAAGGGCAATGATGTTGGGCAGCACCACAAAAAAGTTGAATGTGTCACACAGCTCCCAAATGAGCGGGACCTCGACCACCGAGGCCACCACCACAAGCGCCAGCACCACCAGGCGGTAGGCGCGTATGGGCCTCTCGCCCCACAGGTAGCGCACGTTTTGAGCGGCAAAGAAATACCAGCCCACTATGGTGGTGAGGGCAAAGAAGAACAGCGACACTGCTATGAGCCACGTGCCCGCAGCTCCAAACGAGGAGTCGAAGGCCGACTGCACCAGCTGTATGCCCACGCGGCCCTGCGGGTCGTCGAGCACGCCCGACAGCAGCAGCACCAGTCCGGTGAAGGTGCACACCAGCACGTCGACGCCTATGCTTATGATTGCCATCATGCCCTGCTCGTAGGGGTGCTTAACTTTGGCAATGGCGTGGGCGTGGGGCGTGGTGCCGAGGCCGGCCTCGTTGCTGAAGAGGCCGCGGCTCACGCCATAGCGCATGGCCGTCATAACGGCTATACCGGCTGCGCCACCCACGCCAGCCTTGGCCGTGAATGCGCAGCTCACGATGCTCGTCAGGGCCGGGATGAGGCGCGACAGGTGCATGGCTATGAAAATGAGGCTGCCCGTGAGGAACAGCCCAGCCATGAGCGGCACCACACGCTCGGCAAACGAAGCGATGCGGCCAATGCCGCCCACCAGCACAAATGCCAGCAGCACGGCCAAGGCCACGCCCATCCAAATGGGATTGATGCTGTCGGGGAACAGGGTGGTGACCGCGGTGCTGATGGAGTTGGCCTGCACCATGATGCCTATCACCACAGCCAATATAAAGCACACGGCAAACACGGCAGCAAGCACGCGGCTGCCAAGCCCGTAGCGGATGTAGAATGCAGGGCCGCCCACCAAGTGGCCGTCGGCGGTGTGACGCTTGTAGGCGATGCCAAGCACGGCCTCGGCGAAATTGGTGCTCATGCCCAGCAGCGCGCCCATCCACAGCCAGAACAGCGCGCCAGGGCCGCCCATCATCACAGCCATGGCCACACCCACTATGTTGCCCGTGCCCACCTGCGAGGCCACCGCCGTCGACAGTGCCTGAATGGGGCTCATGCCGCCCGAATCGGTGGCGCGGCTCTTGTCGTGCGAGGCGGCAAACATGGCTTTTATGGCGCGCCAGAAGTATTGCGGCACAAAGTGCAGACGGATGGTGAAAAAGGCTCCCGCGCCCAGCAGTGCGAACACCAGCACTGGGCCGAGATAATCGGTGTTGATTTGCCTCACAAGGGCATACAGGGTTTCTTGGTTCATGCGGATATGCTTGTATTGAAGTGTTTTGCCGCGGGCTCACGCGGCCCGCCTCGTTTTTTTGCAAAAGTAACGCACATGCGGCAAACGGCAAAGACATTGGCCCACAAAAAAAACGCAGCCGCTTTGCCTCCTGCCGGTTTGCAGAGCGGCTTCGCGGTTGCGCCTATGCTAACTGCCAGCGTGCTGCTGGCGTGAGATTAAAACTTCAGGTCGTCGGCGTTTTTGGGCTTCGGCGGATAGTCGATGGTGTAGTGCAGACCGCGCGACTCCTTGCGCTCCTTAGCCTGACGCATTATAAGATAGCCCACATTGATGATGTTGCGCAGCTCGCATATGCGGCGCGACACCTTGCTTTCCTTAAACAGCTTCTCGGTCTCCTCATACAGGATGTCGAGGCGGTTCCAGGCGCGGTCGAGGCGCAGATTGCTGCGCACGATGCCCACATAGGTGCTCATTATCTCGCCCACCTCTTTTTCGCTCTGGCTAATCAGCACCATCTCCTCGGGGTGCTGCGTGCCCTCGTCGTTCCACTCGGGCACATCTTCGCGCCAGCTGTAGTCGTTGTGGTGCTCGATGGCATGCTTGGCTGCGGCATCGGCATAGACCACGGCCTCGATGAGCGAGTTTGACGCAAGGCGGTTGCCTCCGTGCAGGCCGGTGCATGAGCACTCGCCCACGGCATACAGGCGCTTGATCGACGAGCAGGCGTTAAGGTCGACCTTGATGCCGCCACACAGGTAGTGGGCAGCCGGCACCACGGGAATGTAGTCTTTGGTGATGTCGATGCCTATGCCCAGGCAGTGCTTGTAGATGTTGGGGAAGTGGTGCTTGGTCTCCTCGGGGTCTTTGTGGGTCACGTCGAGATACACGTGGTCGTCGCCGCGCTGCTTCATCTCGCTGTCGATGGCGCGGGCCACCACATCGCGCGGTGCCAGCGACAGGCGCGGATCATACTTCTGCATAAACTCCTCGCCGCCCAGATTGCGAAGCACGGCGCCATAGCCGCGCATGGCCTCGGTGATGAGGAAAGCGGGGCGGTCGCCAGGGTGATAGAGGGCTGTGGGGTGGAACTGCACAAACTCCATGTCCTTCACCGTGCCCTTGGCGCGGTACACCATGGCAATGCCGTCGCCTGTGGCAATGAGCGGATTGGTGGTGGTGCGGTACACCGAGCCGATGCCGCCTGTGGCCATAAGGGTGACGCGCGACAGAAAGGTGTCGACCTTGCCGGTGGCCTGGTCGAGCACATAGGCGCCATAGCACTCAATGTCGCTGGTGCGGCGGGTCACTATTTTGCCCAGATGGTGCTGGGTGATTATCTCGACGGCAAAGTGGTTTTCATAAATGTCGATGTTGGGGTTAGACTTCACTGCCTTCACCAGCGACTGCTGGATCTCGTGGCCGGTGTTGTCGGCGTGGTGCAGAATGCGAAACTCCGAGTGCCCGCCCTCGCGATGCAAATCGTAGGTGCCGTCGGCCTTCTTGTCGAACTCCACGCCCCACTCCACCAGTTGCTTAATCTGATTTGGGGCCTCGGTCACCACTTTGCGCACGGCAGCGGGGTCGCTGAGCCAGTCGCCGGCCACCATGGTGTCGTGTATGTGCTTGTCGAAGTCGTCAACGAGCAAATTGGTCACCGATGCCACGCCGCCTTGTGCCAAGTCGGTGTTGGCCTCATCGAGCGTTGTTTTGCAAATCAGCGCCACAGTTCCGGTTTTGGCCACCTTGAGTGCGAAACTCATGCCGGCCACGCCAGAGCCTATTATCAGATAGTCATATTTGCGTGCCATTTGATTGATTGCTATTTTACTATGTGTCTTTTTATTATGTTGATTTTTCTGTCGTTTCGCTTCACACGGCGGGATCAGGATCGGCCGTCTTGTGCTTCTTTTTGTTGGGCTTGTCGAAAGCCTTTTTCACACGCTCCACCGACTGCTCCTCAGGGCTGGTGGCGGGAGTGGCCGGCTCGGTGGCCTCCGGCTCGTCGCCGGCGGCACCGCCCACATCACCATTTATGTCGCGCTCGGCCTCATTCACAATGTCGATCGAGTCGCTGCCGGCATAGCTGATGGAGTCGCCCTGGTCTTGCTGATACTCGTTGGCGCAGCCCACGGCCAGACTGTTGAGATCGGGGTCGCTGGCATAGCGGGCGCGGTATTTGCTGAAGGCGCCGTCGGCATACAGCTTGCGCAAGAAGAGGCCCACAATGGGCAGAGCAGTGCGGCTGCCCTGGCCCAGACGGCCGGTGCGGAAGTGAATTTGGCGGTATTCGCCGCCCACCCAGGCTCCGCACACCAGCTTGGGCGACACACCCACAAACCAGGCGTCGGCATGGCTGTTGCTGGTGCCTGTCTTGCCGCCCCAGTCGCAGTCGCCATAGGGGATGTAGGCATTTATCGGCATCGACGTGCCGCCGCCGTCGGTGCGGCTGGCCTCAAGCATTTTTTGCATGAAGTAGGCCGAACGGTGCGAAATGGCACGGCGGGCGGCGGCCTTCTCCTTGTCGCTTGAATACACCACCGTCTTCACGCCGCCTTCGTCCACCTTCAGCACCTTGGTCACCAGCACGGGGTCGTGGGCCATGCCGTCGCTGGCCACGGTGCAGTAGGCGTTCACCAGCTCAAGCAAGTTCACGTCGCTCGAGCCAAGGCTCAGGGCCGGAGTGGGGTCGAGCGGCGACTTGATGCCCATGTCGCGGGCCGTCTGCGCCACATTGGCCAGGCCCACCTCGTTGCCCACGCGCACAGCCACGCTGTTGATGCTCTGTGCAAACGCCGAGCGCAGCGTCATGTTGGCGCCGCTGAAGCGGCCGTTGGCGTTGTGCGGGGTCCAGCGCTCGAGCTGGTGGGTGCGCTTGTTGAGCACCATGGTGTCGATGTAGGCGTCCTGGCGGCGGTCGCACGGCGTGAGGCCGCGCTCCATAGCGGCGGCATACACAAACAGCTTGAACGTTGAGCCAGGCTGGTGCATTGCGCTTGCCTTGTCGTATTTCCACGTCTTGTAGTCCACATCGCCTACCCAAGCCTTCACCTCGCAGGTGCCTGGCTCCATGGCAATGAAGCCGCAGTGCATGAAGTGCAGCATGCGGCGCACCGAGTCCATGGGGGTTATCTCCACGTCCTTGCCGCCGTCGTAGTCAAACAGGTGCATCATGCGCGGCTTGTTCATATAGTAGTTTATTGAGTCAAGATTGCCGCTGTAGCGGTCTTGAAGCATTTTGTAGTAGTCGCTCTGCTGCGCCTTCTGCTCCACAAAGCCGGGAATCACCTGCTGGTTTTCGTCAACCCAGCAGTCGCCGTCGCCCCAGTGGGCCTGGAAGTTGCGCTGCACCACCTTCATCTGCTCCCTCACAGCCTCCTCGGCATACTTTTGCATGCGGGTGTCGAGGGTGGTGTGTATTTCAAGGCCGTCGGTGTAGAGGTCATATCCGTTTTCCTCGCACCAGCCTTTAAGTTCCTCGAGCACGGCGTGGCGGAAGTATGGGCCAACGCCCGTGAACTCGTCCTCGGGGTGGAACTGCAGCTTGATGGGCAGCTGGCACAGCGAGTCGCACTCGGCCTTGGTGAGGTGGCCGTGGGTGAGCATATTGGTGAGCACCACGTTGCGCCGCTTGAGGCTGCGGTCGTAGTTGCGGCGGGGATTGTAGCTCGATGTGGCCTTGAGCAGGCCCACCAGCACGGCGCTCTCCTCCACAGTGAGCTGCGATGGCTTCTTGTTGAAATAGGTGCGGGCGGCGGTGTTGATGCCAAAGGCGTTGTTGCCAAAGTCCACCGTGTTGGCATACATTTCAAGTATGCGCTGCTTGTCGTGATACACCAATTCGATTTCGGTGGCGAGAATCCACTCTTTGGTCTTCATAATGAGCATCTTCACGCCGGGAATGTAGCCAAGCAGGCCGGTGGAGTACTGTGTGCGCACGCGGAACATGTTTTTCACCAGCTGCTGGGTGATGGTGCTCGCGCCGCGCGACTTGCCATGCACAAGCATGTCCTTGGCTGCGGCAAAGAGGCCCTGGATGTCGATGCCCAAGTGGTCGTAGAAGCGCTCGTCTTCGGTGTCGATTAGAGCCGTGAAAAATGAGGGGCTCACCTCGCTGAACTTCACGGGGGTGCGGTTCTCGTTATAGAACTTGCCTATCATTTTGCCGTCGGCGCTGTAGATGTACGACGCATTGTTGGTCTTGGGGTTCATAATCTCGGTGATCGACGGCGACTTGCCAAACAGCCACAGGAAGTTGATGTCAACCGCCACGAGATATATGAAGAAGCACACTATGAATGTGGCTATCCCCACAAGGGTCTTTATATACCAAGGCTTGCCCCTGTAAAGGGCTTTATACCATTGCTTAAACCGGTTCCAGTTTCGTTTAGTGCCAGACCACAGGAGGTCCAGTTTCCCTAAAAAATCGCTTTTACCCATATTGGCCAAAAAAATAATTTATGGTTGCAAATGTAGTTATTTTGTCGTTTACGCTACCTATCTTTTGCATAAAAAATGTTGGAGCGGAGCTCTATTTTCACTTATTTTGCAGTTGTGGAGGCGTTTGCGTCCCACACTTGTAATGCATTAAAAGCCAAAAACAAAGAAACAATGAATATAGTGGAGATTTCGGGCAGCACTGCCCGCCAAATGTTCCAGTACGCGCTCTACATGGCTCTGCTCAAGCGCGACCCACACACTCTTGTCAACCCCGCAGGCGCCAGCTGGATAAAGTCGCGCTTCGGCCAGCTGTGCTACATCCAGGCCACGGCCGAACAGCTGAAGCCCTACGGCATGCACAGCCGCCTGGGCCGCCTGGCCGCGCGCCTGGTGAGGCCCAAAGGGCGCATAGTCACCGACCCCGCCGGCGGCGGTTTTGACCCGGGTGTGCTCGAACTTGACGGTTGCTACCTGCAGGGGCAATGGCTGTCGCCGCGCTACTTTGCCGGCATCGAGGACGGGGTGCGCAAGGCGTTTGCCGTGACCGACCGCATGCTGCCGGCACAGTCGCGCGGCCTGCTGCGCAGCCTTGCCAAGCCCGGCTGCACGGCCATGCTCGTCAGCGACCCGCAAGCGGGCGGCGCCACTGCCGACTTCTACAACTGGGCCGTGGCCAACGTGCTGTCGAGCATCGGCAAGGCAAACTTCATGGTGTTTACCACCGACCCCGACTGGGTGTGGGCAAACATCAACTTTCAGGGGGCTGAAGCCCACACCGCCGCCTACCCCATTGCCAACGAAGCCACCGTGATGGCCTACCTGATGCGCGCCAGCCACTGCATCACCGGGCCGTCGCTCAACGGCTGGTGGGGCGCGTGGCTCAACCCCGACCCCGACCGCATAGTGATAGTGCCCGAGGGCTGGAGCAAGACCGACCCCAAGCCCGACCTGATTCCGCGAGACTGGACCACCATTCCGCTAACCTAAGCAAAAACAACAACCTTTTGATATGAACAAACTTCACACCATCATGGCCGCGGCCATGACCACCATTGGCGCCATGGCGGCAGCTGCCCCGGCATCGCTGCCTCACGCCACTCCCGCCTCGCAGGGCATCGACCCCAAGGCAATAATCACACTCGTCGACTCGCTGCAGGCTCTGCCTGCCACCGAAATCCACCACCTGATGATAGTGCGCAACGGCCACATCGTGGCCGAGGGACACACCGCCCCCTTTGAGAGCACCGACAAGCACACGCTGTTTTCATGCAGCAAGACCATGACCGCGCTTGCCGTGGGCATTGCCATAGGCGAAAACCGGCTCAGGCTCACCGACCGCGTGGCCAGTTTCTTCCCCGATGAGTTACCCGACACCATTGGCGACGGGCTGGCAAGCCTCACCGTGCGCCACCTGCTCACCATGGACGCCGGAGCCCACACTCCGGCCGACCTGCCATTGCGCGCAGACAACTGGACGCGCGCGTTTCTCGCCAACCCCAAGCTGGGCACCGACCACCGATTCCGCTACGACAGCTTTTGCACCTACATGCTGTCGGCCATAGTGCAGCGCGTCACTGGCCAGACGGTGCTCAACTACCTGCGGCCGCGGCTTCTGCAGCCACTTGGCATCACCGAGGCCGACTGGGAGCAAAGCCCCGATGGTGTGTGCGTGGGCGGCTGGGGCATGCGGCTCACTGTGGAGTCGATGGCCAAAGTGGGCCAGATGATGCTCGACGGCGGCAAGTGGAACGGCCGCCAGATAGTGCCCGCGCAGTGGGTGGCCGAAATGCAGAAGACGCAAATCGAGTGGCATCCCGGCAACGAGCCGAGCGACCTCAACCAGGGCTACGGCTACCAGATGTGGCGCTGCCTCGAGCCGGGTGTGGCACGCGCCGACGGTGCCTACGGCCAATTCATCATCATCGACCCCAAGAGGCAGCTGGTGGTGGCCATGAACGGCATCAGCCTCGACCGCGGCCCGTATGCCGAGCTGCGATGCGTGTGGCGCCAACTGATGCCTGGCGTGAACGACGCTCCACTGCCCGCAAACGCCAAGCAGCAGCGGGCCATGGAGCAAAAACTCGCCGCCATGGCGCTGCCCACGCTGCCCGGAAAGGCCAGCGCAAAGCAGCTGGCAGCCCACACAACCTTGCGCCTTGAGCACAACGAGCTGGCCATATCGGGCATCTCGCTCGCCATGAAAGGCAAAGGGCTAATGGCCATGACCATAGTAATGGACGACGGCACCACCGACACCATTCCGCTGCGCCACGGCAGCTGGGCCCGCCACACCAGCAGCATGGCACCGCCGTTTTTCAACGGCGCATACTCGCTGCCGCGCACCAGCATCAAGGGATTGAATCCGCCCTACTCCACCGCCGGCTGCTATGCCGCAAACGCCGACGGTTCAGTCACCGCACGAGTGGTCTACACCGACTGGATCAGCTCCCGCACATTCACATTCAGCGGGCTTGGCTCCACCAGCCCCACCGTGACCATCACCGACAACTTTGCACCCGGCAAGCCAATCACCCTTCACTGCCGGAATTAGCCCAACGCGCACAACCAACCAGCAGCAGAAACCGTGCGAATTTAAAGTCAAATTTTAAATTTGCACGGTTTTTTTTACCTCGCCTTCCTCCATCAGGTGAAAGGAGTCAGAACATGTCTCTCACATTCACCACCTGATTGCCATAGGGGTCGCCGTCGTAAATCAGTTTTGCTTCTGCCACCTTGTCGCCCATCAGAGCCTTAAGGTAGCTGATGTTTTTCATAAACTCATTCCTATACGTCTTCGACGACTTCACCTCCCACAAGCGCAGCAAGCCGCCTTCGGTTTGCACAATGTCTACCTCCCGGCCGGAATTCTCGCGGTAATAGGTTAAATTGTTGATTTTGTCGGCGTTTAGCCTGTGCTTTAGCAGCTCGGTCACCGCAAGATTTTCAAACACACTGCCCCTTAGCGGGTGCGTGGCCAGCTGCCGAGGCTCTTCTATGTCGAGCAAAAAGCACAGCAGGCCGGTATCGTAGAAATAAATTTTTGGAGTCTTCACCAGCCGCTTGCTGATGTTGGCATAATATGGCGGCAATTTGAACACAATGTATGACGCCTGCAATATCGACAGCCACTCCTTGACAGTGGGCGACGACACCC
>CALBLR010000050.1 GCA_937896015.1 uncultured Prevotellaceae bacterium
CGTAAGATTCGCTGTTTGCCAGTGAATGCATCTGCTCTACAGCCTGAATGGAAGTATGCGCATCTGCAATACTATTAGCTTTTTAAGTAATTCTTTTTTTAGTTTTCAAAAAAATTGGTTCGTTACACTTCTTAAAAGATCAACCTGTTTGGTTTTACAGCTTTCAAGTGCCGCAAATTTACATTCATTTTCACAACGAAACAAATTTCAAACAAAAAAATTCGTCATTAACCTGATATTTTTTCACCGCAAAAGCTAATTTCCACCATATTTGCCTTTTCCCTTAGAAAAAGAACAATCAACGGTTAACCCAAATTAGTAGCAGCCAATAAATAAGGACTCGCAAAGTGCTGGCATAACGGCCAAAGGCTGTCACGAAACCTGACGGCTTTTGGCCAATGGGGTGAAATGTTACTGTTTTGTTATACTGAGCTGTTACGTGATTGTTACCTTTGCAGTGTGAAAAGACTAATGCGCACATTTGTGAGAATGTGAGAAGAAATCCAGAATTCGTTACTTTTCATAAAAGACAATTAATCTAATCTTATGGGAAAACTATTTTTTCTTTTTTTCTGCAACGCGCTGTTTTGAGAGCACAGAAAAAGTGGTCGCATTTGTGTCGTTTACCACAAAACCGCATGAATTGTGGCATCGCTGATGTCATAGTCCAAAAGTATAGCATAGCGCTAAAACGCATAAAATAAGCTATTTAGCGTAGGGACGCGGCATGCCGCGTCCGACGGGCGTAGCCCTCCTCCAGCGCGAAAGCCAAATCACACCAAATGGCCTACATTGGCTGTGATTGCCGATGTATAACCGATTGATTAGTGGTGGATTGCGGCGGGCGTGGCATGCCACGCCCATACAGTTTACGTCGCAGTTTGGGGGCATTCGGCACCTATGGGGGCGAAATGCAGCAGACCCCGGGGGCGGTGCCCTCGGGGTCTGCTTTATTGGGTTATGGATGGAGCGGGATTAGCGGTACTCCACTTTCACATTGTCGAAGAACATGCGGTTCTTGCCTTTGCCCACGCCCTTGAGGGCTGTGTCGAAGAGGCCGCCAAACAGGGCGATGCGAGTCTGGCTGGTTGCGCCCTCGATGAGCACTGTGTAGTGGGTGAACGGCTCGTCCCAAATCTTAAGGCCGGTGGGGTCGATGTTCTGGTTAAACTGGTTGTCGGCATGCAGTGTGGCGTGAGCCACGCCCACGAGCTCGATGGGGTTGCCATTCTCGTCGCAGTAGCTGAATGAGCGCTCTACGCTGTTTTTGGTCTCATCGCCGCCGGTGATGCCAACCACCTTGCCGCCGCCTATCACGCCCACATAGAGCTCCTTGTCGTCGACAGCGCCAGTGGCAGCAGCATAGGCCACCGCCTGGAAGCTGACCTTGATGTCGCGTGTGCCCTCAATCTTGGTGAGCGCGGGCGACAGCCCCTCGCCGCCAAAGTTGGTGCGGCCCACCTTCACGAAGCCCTTCATTGAGTATGCTGCGGGCACTTTCTTCGACATGAGGCCGCTGCGCGACTCCCAGCCGTGCGACTTCTCATCGGCGCTCCATGCGTCGATGCGCAAGCACTTGTCGTACTCCCAACCCACGAGCGGATAGTCGACGCCTGCCTCGCTCTTAACGAGCCAAGTGAAGTTTTCATACAGCAGCACCTCGCCCAGCTGGGTGATGGGTATGTTGAGTTGCAGGTTGCTGAAGTCGCCCTCACCCTGCACGTGCAGCGTGGCGTTGCGCTCGGCACCCGGGGTGTTGTAGAGACAGTTGAGCTTAATCACGCCCTCACTGTCGAGGGTGGCCGTAACCCAATCGCTGTTTTCGCCCTGGATTTCGAAAGTGAAGGGCACATTGGTGATGATGGGGATGAGCACGTCGCCACCTTCGCGGGCCACCTGCACCATATTGGATGAGGCGCGCATGTATGGCTCACTGAGCTTTTGCATGATGGTAACGGTCTGGCCGCAGTCCTCGCCGTCGAGCAGCACCTTGAACTTGAGCTCACGGTTTACGGGCTTCACGTTTTCGAGCGATGACACGCGGATGATGCCGTCGCCCTCGCCCTCAGAGGGGAACACGCGCACCCAGCCATTTTCGCCCTGGGCCACAAGTTTCCAGGGGCGGTTGGAGCGAACCACGAATTTCTTGGCGGCCGAGTAGGATGTGGTGTCGATAGCCACATTCTCGAGCACAATTGCGCCGTCGGTGAGTCCCTCGACGTTGAAGTAGGGGTCGCCGTCATATTTGTCGTCATTGCACGAAGTGAAGCCAAAGGCCAGTGCTGCGACAAGTGCCAGCAGGCTCAGAGCCCTGACACGATTCAGAATATTTGTCTTAAATGTTTTCATTGTTGATCACCTCTTTTGAATAATAACTGGCCAGTGATGGCTTGCTTGCTCCACCAGATGGGAGTGCGCATATTGTTTTCGCCGCCCATGCGCTTGAGAGCCTCGTCGACGTTGGCGCGGTTGTTGGCCACGGTGGTATTGGGATAGCCGAAGCGCTGGGGGAACTCGTAGTCGTTATACTCTGTGCCGTTGCCAATCTTGAGCTCGGGATAGCCGGTGCGGCGCACCTCGTGGTAGGCCTCCATGCCGGTCCAGAACAGTGCCAGCCACTTTTGCTCGCCTATGAGCTTGGCGTGGTCGTCGTTGAGATCCCAGTTGGCAAGTTTAGAGCTCATATATTTGTCGATGTCCTCGGCTGTGATGGTGCAGGGACGGTCGCTGTACTGGCCCAGGGGGGCCCACTTCTCGAGCGAGGCACGCACGCCCGACTCGTAGAAGCTGCGTGCGGCAGTCTCGCCGCCAGCGATTTCGTTTTTCAGAGCCATTTCGGCCAGGATGAAGTTGACTTCGGCATAGTCCATGTAGAACACCTGGCAGTCGGGGCGGGCAAGCACGGGGAAGTTGAGGCGCGCAGCGCCGCTGTTGCTCTTGTTGCGGTCCTCGGGCAGGCAGCCTGCAATGGCGCCCTTCCAGCCCTCGCTGCCTGACACTGCCCAGATGTCGAGGCGCGGGTCGTAGTAGCTTTGGAGGCCCACCTCATTGTATTCCACAGTGAGTTTCACCATCTGCTCAGAGATGTGGTAGGAGTTGGTGGTGAAGTCGCTCTCCTTGGTGGTGGAGAAGGTGCTGCGGTATGGGGCGACGCCGCTATACTTGATGGTGGCGTTGTCGTCGTTGCTGGTGAAGATGGGATACTTGCTGGGGTTGTCGATGATTTTCTGTACCAACTCGCCAGCGTTCATCTCGGCACGGCCGCTCACGCGGCACAGCAGGCGCAGCATGAGCGAGTTGTTGAACTTGCGCCACTTGGCCATGTCGCCGCCATACATGCAGTCCATTGAGGGTTTCTTGAACTCGGGGTTCTTGGCATATAGGCTGTTGGCACTGTCGAGGTCGGCAAGCATGAGTTTGTACACTTCTTCCTGTGAATCAAGTTTGGGCTTTGTGATGCCCTCGCTGCGGGCCTTGAAGGCCTCGCGGTAGGGGATGTCGCCATACATGTCGGTAAGGTTGCTCATGAGCAGCACCTTGTAGGTGGTGGCCACGGCCCGTGCGGCGGGGTCTTTGAACTTTATTGCCTGCTCCAGCATGTGCTGGGCGTCGTTGGCATAGCCAGAATAGGCGTTCCACACGCTCGACCAGTCGGCGTCGCCTATTTTGTAGCGGTGCTCCTCGCGGGTGGTGCCGCCGCTGAATGCGGTGTACTGCGCCAACTCATCATTCCACTTATACGTGTAGTTTTCCCACATCGACTTGGCCGTCTTGTAGAACAGGGGTTCAAACAGGCTGTAGGGGTCGATGTCGCCCACCACCATGGTGTTGGGGTTGGTGTTGGTAGGCTCAAAGTCGTGGGTGCACGAACTCATGCCAGCCACGGTGAGCGTGGCGAGTGCAGCCAGTCCTAAGTGTTTTATTGATTTGTTCATTGTTTACTCTACTTAATTAATTTTTCAGATAAATCGTTTTGCACATCATCAGAAACCGAGCTTGATATTGACGCCATAAGTGCGGGTCATCGGGAACGACATGGCCTCGATGCCGCCAGTGATGCTGGCACCGTTGAGCATACCGGCCTCAGGATCGTATTGCGGCCAGCTGGTGATGCAGAACACGTTGGTGGCATACACGCCGAGCGATGCGTTTTGCAGCACGCGGGTCTTGGCAAGCACGTTTTTGGGCAGCGCATAGTCGAGGCGCAGCTCTTTGAGTTTGAGGAAGTCGGTCTTGAAGGTGTTCTCCTCCACGTTGTCGCGGATATACTTGTAAGAGCCGTAGTAGGTCTGGATGTTTTCGGTGACGGTGGTGTTTTTGGTGTAGCTGATGGTGCCGTCGGCATTCTTCACAGCGTTCACGCCGCTCACCACGAGGCCGTCGTAGCGGCCGGGCAGAGTGGCCTTAATCTTGCCCAGGTATCCCAGGGCGAAGTTGGTCACCGAGTAGCAGTGGCCGCCCATCTGAGCGGTGAACGATGCACTCAGAGTGAAGCCCTTGTAGCTGAAGCGGTGAGTCATGCCGCCGCGCCAGGTGGGGTTAACCTTGCCTATGCGGCGGTTGGCCTGCTGGTCGAGCAGAGGATAGCCATTTTTTGCATTGACGAGGATTTGGCCCGAGCAGTCAACCTGGTTGCCGTTCTCGTCGGTGTAGAACGAGCCTTCGGGAGCGCGCTGATAGCCTTTACCGTAGATCCAGTTCATTTCCTCGCCCACGAATGAGTAGATATACACACGGTTGCCGATGGTGGTGCCGTTGTTGGCGAGTTGGAGGGGAGTTTCGGGATCCCAGCCGTCGAGGTAGCTGACAAGTTTGTTCCAGTTGCGCGACCAGTTCACGTCCATCGACCACTCGAATCCGTGAGTGCGCACAGGCACGATGTGGGCCGAGATTTCGATACCGCGGTTGCGGATTTCACCGGCATTGACGCGCATCGAGCTTGCGCCGATAATGGGGTCGGTCTTGGCCGAGATAATCTGGTCGGTGGTGCTTGAGTTGTAGAACGCGAGGTCGAGCGAGAAGCGGTTTTTCAGGAAGATAGCTTCCAGGCCTGCCTCCCAGCTTTCCACGTTTTCAGGCTTGATCCAGCGGTTGGCGATGGAAGAAGGCATCGAGTAGCCGCCAGAGTAGTCGCTTTCGGTCTTATAGTAGTCTTCGGTGGTGTAGGGGTCGGTGTCGTTGCCCACGTTAGCCCACGACAGGCGCACCTTGAGCATGTCGATCCAGCGGGCCTTTTCCTTGAGGCCAAACACCTTGTCGAGCAGCACGCTGGCACTGATGCTGGGGTAGAAGAACGACCAGTTGCCGCGAGTGAGCGCGCTCGACCAGTCGTTGCGGCCTGTGATGTCGAGGAAGTAAGTGTTGTCCCAGCTTGCCGAAGCAAAACCGTAGAAGCTGTTCACGATTTTCTTGCTGCGGTAGTCGTAGGGAACTGCGGGCACATCAACGGGAGCGTTGTTCACATTGTAGACGCCCTCCACGCCAAGCTCGTTAAGAGTGACGTAGTGGCGGAAAGTTTTCTGAGTCATGGTGTTGCCACCGAATGCCACGTTGAATCCGAGGCGCTTGTCCACCCAGTCGTTGTTCACGTAACGCAGCAGGAAGTCGGAGT
Organism: uncultured Prevotellaceae bacterium; assembly: GCA_937896015.1. Lineage (GTDB taxonomy): Bacteria > Bacteroidota > Bacteroidia > Bacteroidales > Muribaculaceae > Sodaliphilus. Next base: position 5,612 of record CALBLR010000050.1, read on the forward strand.
TGAACTCATTGTAGCGAATTGTCTGCTCGCGATAGTAGCCCTTGAGATAGCTGGGGGTGTTCACGGGGCGCTTGATGCGGCGGAACTCGTCGCTCATGTCGAGACCAGAACGGATGTCGAGGGTAAGACCCTTGACGGGGAACTTGATGGTGGCGGTCACATTGCCATACACGCGGTCCTTGGTCGAGGCGTTGGTGGCCTCATAGAGGTTGCGGTAGGGGTTGTAGGGAGTGCCAGGGTTCACAAGGCTGTGGCCGTTGTTGCCGCCGCCGTTGATGTTCTCGTCGGTGTAGCGGCCCTGGAAGTACTCATCTTTATATACGCTGATGGGGTTGCAGGAGAAGCCCCAGGTGAGGAGGTACAGCGGGTTGTAGCTGCCGTAGCCGCTCACGGGCATATTGTCGCTCTTGCGGTGGTTGTAGTTGACCTTGGCCGAAACCTTGATCCACTTGTTGAGCTCGGTGGTGCCTGAGAACGACACATTCTGCTTCTGGTAGCCTGTGTTGGGCAGGATCCAGTCGTTGTGAGTGTCGGTGACGCTCAGGCGGGCGTTGCCACCCTTGCCGTTGCCGCCGTCGATGGTGACGGTGTTGTTGAATGTGGTGCCGGTCTCGAAGATGCCGGTATACCAGTCGTCTTGGTAAACCCAAGGCATTTTGGTGAATTTGCCAGTCTCCCAATCCTTACTTGAATACAGGTAGCGATACTGGTTGGGGTCGTATTTGGCACCGAAGCCGGTGCGCGAGTAGTTGCGGCTCTGGGCTATGCCGTCGGGGGCATCTTCGGCAGAGATGTTCCACAGACTGAAGTCGTTGTAGCCCAGGTCACCGCCGTTGCCATACTCGGTCTGGAAGTCGGGGAAGTAGCTGGCCTTCTCAAACACCACCGACGAGTTGACAGTTACGCCCACGCCTTTCTGCTTGCGTCCGTTCTTGGTGGTGATGATGATGGCGCCATTGGCTGCGCGCGAACCGTAGAGTGCGGTTGCCGACGGGCCTTTGAGCACGCTCACGCTTTCCACGTCTTCGGGGTTGATGTCGGCCGCGCCGTTACCGAAGTCGGCCGATGCGGCGTCGTTGCTGTAAGCGCTGCCACTGCCTGAGGCCACCGAGCCGTTGGAGATGGGCACACCGTCGACCACAAACAGGGCCTCGTTGCTGCCGTAGTTAAGCGACTGCTCGCCACGCAGCACCACGCGGAGAGATCCGGTGGGGCCAGTGCCGGCGCCACTGATGCTAAGGCCGGCCACCTTGCCGCTGAGGGAGTTCAGCCAGTTGCCCGACGAAGTCTTGGTGAGCTCGCTGTTGTCGACCTTCGACACGGCATAGCCCAGCGACTTCTGTTCGCGAGTGATACCGAGTGCGGTCACCACCACATCGTTGAGCAGCACGCCCGACTCCTTCATTGTGATTGTCACGGTGTTGCCTTTGGCGGCCACCTCTTGCTTGGCGTAGCCCACCGACTGGAACACGAGCACAGGGTTTTTGCCTGTGACTTTCAGAGAGAATTTGCCATCAATGTCAGTGCTGGTGCCATTGGTGGTGCCCTTCTGCATGATGGTCGCACCCACCATGGGTGTCTTGCCATCCGACTCATAGACAGTACCAGTCACCTTTGTTTGCGCCGACACAGCTGTCGAGACCACAAGCAAAATGAGTAACCAAACCGTCCTTAAGACTCGTTTAAAATCCATAAATGTTTTGTTAAGTTGGTTTATATTTAATAAGTATTGCTTCTTTTCCTTGTCAGGGTGGAAGTCAATGGAATTTGTTACTTGGCCACTGTTAATAAGTGATAAACAAAATTAGTCACTCTCGTTGTAACAGACAAGCAATTTCGCAATTTTTTTCCACATTGTTACGCTTCAGTTAGCATCGCAATTTTAGTCACAGCGCAAACGAAAGCAACTTTGTTTCAATGCGAAACAAAGTTGCCTGTGTGACACATTAGCGCATTTCGTTCGCACTTTATGTTATAAAACATGTTTTTACCCGTCATGAGGTGTCAAAATGCCATTCAGGCAACTTTCCGGCCCTTGCGGCAGCCACAAGCCTGCAGTCATGACCTTAGCATAAGCGTCCAACCCTCGGGGCGAAACGGCGTGGAGGCGCACCGGATTAGCATTTTTTACAGCAATTTAACAGATATAACATTTGCATCACACATGCATAAGCAGCCTGAAGCCCATGGCAACCAATAAATTTCATGGCTAAATTTGCACACATTGCCCAATTTAGATATTTTTGCCATAGCATTGTGGACGTGCGGCATCAAAGCCACGCGAAGGAGAGCCACAACTAAACTCAAAACACATTTCACAAACAGCCACACACTTATGAAATGCAAATCGTGCAACCGAGAGATTAACGACGACGTGACATTCTGCCCATATTGCGGCAAGCCCGTGGACGGCGAGCAGACGCTGCCCCCAACCCCACCTGCACCACCGGCGCAGCCTCCACACCCGCCGATGCCGCAACCAGCACCGCAGCAGCCCGCACAGCGGCCGTCGTCGTCATCGGCCAAAAACGTGATGATAGTGATGGCCGGCCTTGTGGTGATTGCACTCATTGCCGGAGTCACCGTGATGTGGGTGAGCCGCGGCGGCAGCAAGGCCGACGAACCGATAGTGACCGAAGCCGCCGTGCCCGACACCGTGGTGAAGCACGACACGGTGGTGATGAAGCAGCAGGTGGTGCACGAGGTGCGCCACGAGTATTCCGCGCCAGCCAACCCCACGCAGGTGGTGGTGACCGGGCAAAACGTGAGGCTGCGGCTGACCCCGTCGCTGGCAGCGGGCACACTCACCTACACCGACGGCACCAACGTGCATCCGCGCCGCGGCCAGGTGCTGACCTATGTGGGCGAGGAGGGCGACTTCTACATGGTGAACTACCGCGGCTATAACGTGTACATATCAAAGCAATTCTCCTACGCCCGATAGACCCCTTTACGAAGTGCCACACATTAATATACATATAGCAAATGACAACACTGATTCAAGCAATAAAGGCGCTGGCGCTGGCAGCGGCCATCGGCCTCACGCCAGCCGCCACACATGCCGCGCAGCCCAAGGCCGCGCCGGCGGCGAAGCGCAACACACTGATAGTGATTTCAAAGCGCGACCTCAACCTTAAGGTGTATCGCGCCGAAAAAGGCGACACCACGCTGCTGGCCACCTACCCTGCCTGCCTCAGCAAAAACAAGGGGCAAAAACAGCGGCGCGGCGACATGCGCACGCCCGAGTCGCCACAGGGGAGGCCGTTTAAAATCGTGTCGATTGAAAACGCCAAGGCGTGGAAGCACGACTTTGGCGACGGACGCGGCCCGATAC
>CALBLR010000051.1 GCA_937896015.1 uncultured Prevotellaceae bacterium
CAGACGTGTGCTCTTCCGATCTGCCACCGCACCGGGCGATGCCGCATTTTTTCCACAAAAAACACATTTTTCCGCAACATGTATCGCATTTTGAGTCATGTCTACCAGTACATTTGCCGCAACAACAATTCACAGTCAGCAAAACAATAATCACAACTAAAAAAATAAAGCATAATGGAAAAGTCAGCAAAAATCATTGTCACAATCGTTATAGTAATTGCATGGATGCTGCTCAACGGACTGCTTACCGCAGCCAATGACGCAGCTGGCAGATCGACACCCGGATTTCTTGCAATAATTCTGATGATGGCTTTCATTGGAGCTCTTACCGCAATCTGGAAGAAAGACAAAAACAATGACAACAATAAAAAGGACGACAACAACTCTATACTCCAGAAATAGTGTTTATAGACTACTATAAGATACTTAAAGCTTCTCCAGAGGCTACTGCTGCAGAAATCAAGAAGGCATACAGAAAGCAAGCATTGTTGTGGCACCCAGACAAGCACCCGCATGAGGACGTCACCGACAGGATGCGCGACATCAACGAAGCCTACGCCATTCTCAAAGATCCAGAAAAGAGGAAGCGGTATGACGCAGCCTACGGGCGTTTCAAGGCCGAGATGAGCAACCGCAGTGCCGTGAGCGGGGCACGCTGCAGCAATTACAGCCACAGCTACGACACTGGCGATGAACAGCTTGACAACGATATAGCCAACGCTCGCGCCTACGCCCAAGCCCTTGTCGACAAATTCTTTGAAGAGCTGAGGCGCAACTCACAAATAGCCGCACACGGAGCCTGGGACAAGTCTAAAGCCTACATTGTGGTGGGCATATTGTGGCTCATTATTGGCCTGATGGTGAAATCGTGCGCCTCCTAACCCCATTCCACAGTGCGCTATGAGACCTCTATGCTTGTGCGGGCGGGGATTTTGGTGTAATTTTGCAGTGCGGCGCGGGCGTGCAAACGGCTGCTCCGCACTGTAAAATTACAATTCACAAAATTCACACTACAGCAAAATGAAACCGTTAGTAAGCATTATTATGGGCAGCACAAGTGACCTGCCCGTGGTGGAAAAGGCCGCAAAGTTTCTTGATGAAATGGAGATCCCGTTTGAAATGAACGCCCTCTCGGCACACCGCACCCCCGACCAGGTGGAGGAATTTGCCCGCGGAGCCAAGGACCGCGGCATAAAGGTGATTATCGCAGCCGCCGGAATGGCTGCCCACCTGCCTGGCGTGATTGCGGCAATGACCACTCTGCCCGTGATAGGCATTCCCATCAAGGCCACTTTCGAGGGCCTTGACGCCATGCTTGCCATCATACAAATGCCTCCGGGCATTCCAGTGGCCACTGTGGGCCTCAACGCGGCTCAGAACGCGGCCATCCTTGCCACCGAGATGCTTGCGCTCACCGACGACGGCATAGCCCAGAAGTTTGCGGCCTACAAGGCCGGCCTCGCGCAGAAGATTGTGAAGGCCAACGCCGATCTCAAGGAGGTGCACTACAAGTTCAAGACCAACTAAAGCCAGCACAGCCTATGTCAACGTTCAACTACAAGCGCCGTCACACGGTGAGCGTGAATGTGGGCGGCACTCCCATGGGCAGCGACTTCCCGATAAGGGTGCAGTCGATGACCAACACCTCGACCGACGATGTGAAGGCCAGCACCGAGCAGTGCCTGAGCCTGGCCAAGGCAGGTGCCGAATATGTGAGGCTCACGGCGCAGGGCGTGCGCGAGGCCGAAGCCATAGGCCGCATTCGCAGCCTGCTGCGCAGCGAGGGGTGCATGGTGCCGCTGGTGGCCGACATACACTTTAATCCGCGCGCAGCGTTTGCCGCGGCGCAGGTCACCGACAAGGTGCGCATCAACCCCGGCAACTTCGTCGACCCCGCCCGCCAGTTCAAGAGCCTGAGCTACACCGACCAGGAGTATGCGCAAGAGCTGCAGCGCATCCACGACGCGCTGGTACCCTTCATCGACATCTGCCGCCAGCACGGCACGGCGGTACGCTTGGGCGTGAACCACGGTTCGCTCAGCGACCGCATCATGAGCCGCTATGGCAACACCGCGGCAGGCATGGTGGAGAGCGTGATGGAGTTTCTGCGCGTGTTTGTGGAGCAGCGCTTCATGAATGTGGTGATTTCGATGAAGGCCTCCAATGTGGTGGTGATGGTTGAGGCCGTGCGCCGCCTGGTGGCCGCAATGGACGCCGAGGACATGCACTTCCCGCTGCACCTGGGCGTGACCGAGGCCGGATTTGGCGACGACGGCCGCGTGAAGTCGGCCGTGGGCATAGGCGCGCTAATGAGCGAGGGTCTGGGCGACACCATACGCGTGTCGCTAAGCGAGGCCCCAGAGGCCGAGGTGCCAGTGGCGCGCAAGCTGGTGGACTACATCACTTCGCGCGAGGGCCACGCGCACATCGATGGCTGCCTGAGCCGAGGCTATGACCCCATATGCCCCACGCGCCACGCCTCAGCTGTGGCGGGCGGCCTGGTAGGCGGCCGCAAGCAGCCCGTGGTGGTGGCCAGCTGCTCGCCAACCGATGTAAAACAGGCTGCAAAGCCCGACTTCTACTACAGCGCTGACGGGCGCGGCGACGGCGGCAAGCACCGCTACATTGTGCCTGCCGAGGCCTACTGCGGCTCGGAGGGCACTTATCCGCTGTTCACCCTCAGCAACTGGGACGGCTCATGCCCCGCTCAGCTGAAGTGGCTGGCGGTGAAGGCCGACACGCCCGCAGACAGCCTATGCTGGCTTAAGGGGCGCACCGATGTGGCGCTGGTGGTTGACCCGGCCAATGTGAATGTGCCCGGCAGCTGGCAGGCCATGCTGCACGCCCTGGCCGACGCAGGCATCGACTGCCCGGCAGTGCTGCGCGCCTCGTATGCCGACACCGACACCGAGTGGCTGCAAGTGAAGGCGGGGGCCGACTTTGGCGCGGCGCTGCTCAACGGGTGGGCCGACGGCCTGTGGCTTGAGGCTCCCGACTATGGCAATGCAGATGCGGTGGCAGGCATAGAGTTTGCCATATTGCAAAGCGCGCGCCTGCGCATGAGCAAGACGGAATTCATTTCGTGCCCAAGCTGCGGCCGCACCATGTTTGACCTGATGACCACCGTGGCCAAGGTGAAGGCCGCCACATCACACCTAACCCACCTCAAGATAGGCGTGATGGGATGCGTGGTGAACGGCCCGGGCGAGATGGCCGATGCCGACTATGGCTATGTGGGCGCGGCGGCTGGCCGCATAAGCCTCTACAAGGGCAAGCAGTGCATCGAAAAGAACATTCCCGAGGCTGAAGCCATTCCGCGCCTTGTGGCCCTGATCAAGGCCAACGGCGACTGGGTGGAGCCTTCTGCTTAAAGTTTAAGGGGGGAGGAATTGTAGTTCCGATTTTGTAAAAAATGGGGGCTGCGCGATGCAATGATTGGTCCGCACCGCTGTTTTCTACATATATATAACGACACAATTAGCTGATATGAAAAAGACTCTGATGCCGCTCATGGTGGCGGCTTTTGCAGTAATGGCACTGGCCAGCTGCGGCGACGATGACCCCACCGGAGGCCGCAAGGGCAGTGTGGTGGGCCAAGCCGTGGACTTGGGCCTGAGTGTGAAGTGGGCGTCGCACAACGTGGGGGCTCTTGAGCCTGAGGCCGTAGGCGGCCTGTATGGCTGGAGCGACTACACCGGCTCGCGCCACTCGCAAGACAACATTGAGGTGAGGTTTACCACCGACAGCACTCTGGTGCAGTGGAACAGCGTGTATTACGGCGGCATCAACCCGCCGCAAAACATCTGTGCCAGCGACAGCGACATTGCACGCCTGCAGTGGGGCGGCAAGTGGCGTCTGCCCAGCCGCCAGGAGGTGCAGGAGCTGATTGACAACTGCCAGTGGCAGGAAACCGTGGTAGGCGGACAAGCCTGCGTGAAGGTGACCGGCCGCAACGGCAACAGCATAGTGCTGCCCATGGCTGGCTACAGTCCTTATACCGGCAGCAAGGAGCAAGCTGGCAGCGCCCTGTATTATTGGAGCGGCAACTGCGCAAGCCGCGCCGAACAGAAGGAGTGGAAAATCGACGGCAACACGCGGTGCGCCGCCTGGAGCCTGGTGATGCGCAACGGCGATGCCAAGCCGCAGCTCGAAGCCTCGGTGCGGTGCTTCGGGCTGAGCGTGCGCCCAGTGACTGAATAGGTCCACTTCTGCCACAAGAGATTAAAGAAGCCGGCCATCACAATGTTGATGGCCGGCTTCTTTTGTATGTACGTTATGCTTTGACGCCTCAGCGCTTGCGATTGCGCACCGAGCGCACCGAGCCCGCGCTGCTGCTCGAGGGCTTCGCCGCCTTGGGCTTGCGCGTCTTGATGGCAGTCTTCTTAGTCTCTGTTTTCGACTTGGCTGCACCGCGCTTGGTCTTGGCGCGTTTGCTCACACTCTTGGTGGCCTTGGCCGCTTCGGCGGCACTGTCGTCGTCGGCATCGGTGATTTCGGCATTGCGCTCAGCCTCAAGTTTGGCTTTGGCCTCGGCACGTGCCTGAAGCTCCTCGCGCGAGGGCACCCACAGATTTTTGTCAAACGAGCGCAGACGCTGCTCTATGCTGTCCTGCGCCTGCTTCAGCTTCTCCGGGTCGGGAAACTGCTGAGCCAGCGAGAGGTTGCGCAGGTTTTTCACCTTGTAGATGTCGCCAGTGTACATTTTCAGCTTAAAGAAGTCGTCGAGGTTGTAGCGCGACAGATTGTTATCGTCGTCGGTGAACACATATTGCTGCGCCATGTAGGGGCGTATGTCGTTGAGCTTCACCCAGAACATGGGGTACTTGAGCGGCTCGCCCCCATAGTCGTCGGTGCGGTGCAGCACGGGGCACACGGCCTCAACGCGCGACTTCATCTGGTTGCTGCGCGTGTCGAACTCCCACTTCTCAATTATGTAGTAGCTCAGCACCTCGTTGGCAGGAATGTCGGCGTCCTCAATCTTAAACTTGGGGTTCTTGGCTGTGCTGCCCTTGGCCTCGGCATAGAGCACGTGGAAGCGGTCGAGCATGTCGCGCACCTTGATGCGGTATTGGTCGGTGAACATTTCACGGCCGTCGAGATACTCATAGGCAGGGATGTTGCCGTCGGCCAGCTGGCGCATGATTATGAAAAACAGGTCTTGGCCGTCCTCGTTGGGCTCGTCGGGATAGTACAGAGCCGGATTTTTGCCTTTGGTGAGGTCGAGCGAGCGATACACCACCTTCATCCATTGCAGGTCGGCATCGCTGGGCTCGCTCACTTCGTAGAACGATTGCTGGCGCCCGGTGACGGTGAGGCCGCCGCTGGCCTGCTGCCTGCGCGAGTCGCCGCCGGGGGTGCGCTTCACCACCTGCGCCTGCGCCACTTGCGCGCTGAGTGCAAGGGCCATGGTGGCCGCCATCAGTTTAATCATTTTCATATCTGTATGTTAAATCTTTATTGACTGTGTTATATACGTTAGTTGAAATCAGTTCACTATCACCTCCATGGGGGCTATGTCGCGGGTAATGCCGTCGGGGCCAACCGCCTTCACGCGGGTGATGTAGAAGCGCTTGCCGCGCTGCAGGCGGCGTATGGCCTGGCGCTGGCGCTCGCTGAACTGCGATCCGGCCGACACCTCGGGCATGGCGTTGCCCATGGAGTCGAAGAACACCGTCTCGAAGCTGAGCACCCGGTAGTCGATGTTGAGAATGTCGTCGTCGATGGCGGCGTCGACACCGCTGGAAGCAAGCAGCAGGCCCTTGCTGAAGCCGCGGCCTCCCTTATAGCGGTTAACGTTGCCCTTGGCGTCGCGGTAGGCGATGAATGGCAGCGGGTCGGGCAGCTTGCGCACTCGGAATGTGGTTGAGCCCACGTTCATGCGCTGGCCGTCCATCTCGGCAGTGACCGAAATCACACACTCAGCACCCACCTTGGTGGGGTGGGCCACCCAGCCGTTGCCGTTCTTCACCAGCGAGCCATTGGTCATAGTGGCCGAGATCGAGCCTTCGGGCACGCCCGGCACGCCTATGCTTATGGGGTTGTTGATGCCGGCATAGAGCACATTCATCATGGTGGCCGAAATCGTGGCCACTGGGTCGATCACGGTGTAGCTCGACTTGAAGTCGCGGCGTGTGACCGTGCCGTCGCGGCCCATCACCTCGATCCAGCCCGAGTAGTCGTAATTGCCGGCCTTGCCGGTGCCCACCTCATATAGGCCGCGGTTGTTGTTGAGCCGCTGCCCGTTGACGTAGACCACGGGGCGCTGGGTGGTGTCGACGGCGGCCAGTACAATGTTGGCCGAATACTTTGTGCCGCGCATCACTATGCGCGACTGCGGCACCACAAAGGCGTTGATCAGGTTGACGCGGATGTCGCCCATGTCCACACTCTGCAGCAGCTCGCTCAGCACCTCGCCCTCGGCATAGCGGATGTCGTTCTGGAGCTTGGTGAGCAGCGTCACGGCCGCAATTGTGGGCATGTCTTCAAACATGGTCTCCTCCCAGTTTTTGGTGGTGAGTTGTCCTTTAACCTTTGGCACTTTGGTCGAGAGAGCCTCTTCGAGGTTGGCCTTCTTGGTGGGGTCGGTGATAAATTGCAATATGAAGCCCCGATAGCTGTCGATGCGCATGCGCAGCAGCTTGCCCTTGCCGCCCACCGGCGCAAGCATCACTTGCGAGGCGGCGTCGAGGTTGTCCTTGTTCTCAATGTTCTGCGGGTCGCCCTGCGGCCCGTCGGCGGCCTGCACAATTTGCTTCTTTAGCAGGTCGATGTAGTCATATAGGCTGTCGGTGGTCTGTGTCACCTGTGTGGCGATGTCGAGCCACCGCTTGCCCTTTTGCGGATTTTTGTTGTTGAACGCCTGCAGTTCCGACAGCAGGAAGCGGTTGCGGGCCGTGATGGTGCGGTTAGACCGCAGCAGTCCGTCTTCCACCTGGCTGAAGCCATTGAGCACGTCGCTCGACACGTTAAGGGCAAGCATAGCCGTCAAGACGATATACATGAGGTTTATCATCTTTTGGCGGGGCGACATCCTGCCCACCGTTTGATTTTTAGCACTTGCCATTAAGCGTTATCCTTTAGTGTCGTAGTTATCGTCGTTTTTGTCGTCGTCGGCTCCGAGTCCGGGCATGCCGCCCATGGGGCGGTACATGTTCACGGTCATTGCCTTGATCATCTTCTCATACACGCTGTTGAGCTGCTTCATGTAGCGTGCCATCTTCTCGGTCTCGTCGCAGTAGGTGGCGCTCTGCGCCGCCGACTTCTCATACATGTCGCGAATGTCCTTGAGGCCGCGGTTCACGCGGTCGATGCTGTCGAGCTGCGACGAGATGCTCTTGAGCTGAATCTCATAGATGGTGTTGAGGCCGCTGATGTTGCGGTTGAGGGCCTCCATCTGGTCGACGTAGCCGGCCGACTTGCCGTTTATTTCGTCGCCGCTGCCCACAATGCTCTCATAGCTCTTGAGCAGCGAGTTGCTCACGCGGTTGAGGGCTTCGGTGGTGTGGCTCAACTGCTCCATCTGGCCGCTGATGGCATTCATCTGGCTCAGATACTGCTGGGTGGCGTCGGTGAGCTCGGCCATCTTCGACAGCTGCTCGCTGGCGGCGGCCATGCGGGCTATGCTGTCGCTAAGCGACTGCGCGTCGTCGGGGCTGAGGGCCACACTCTGCGGCAGCCCCACGGCTGCTGCGGCCTGGGCAGGCGCCACGGCCGGCTGGGCGGCAGGCGCCTGAGTGCCGGCCACCACGATGCCGCTGCCGCCGGCAAAGTCGGGCCGGTCCTCGGGATCGTGCGTGCCCAGCACCGGGAACACGTCTTCCCAGTGATATTGCGTCTCGGGGCGGTCGAATGCGGTGAGCACAAACATCAGCACCTCGGTGCCCATGCCTATGCACAGCAGCGTGCTGCCGCCCGGCAGGTGCAGAATTTTAAACAGGGCACCCCAGATAACCACTGCGGCGCCTATACTGTAGGCAAAGTTGAAGAAGCGCTGACCCTTCTCGCCCGAGAGGAAACGCTCTACCACGTTTTTATATTTTTTAATCTTACCCATGATTTCTTCTTGGTTTGATAATCCGTTGGATTGCTTGTTACTGTTTTCTTCTCACTTTCACCATGCCGGCCTTCGAGCGCACGCAGCGGAAGCCTATGTAGCTGCGCTGCTCGTTCTGGTACTCCCACATGCGGATGTCGCTGCGAATGTTGTGCGCCACATCCTTCCACGAGCCGCCGCGCACTATTTTGCGCGACATCTTGTAGGGGTCTTCCTTGGCCACATTGTAGCGGAACTCGGGGTTGAGGTCGCTGGTCATCTTGTCGATGCTCTCGGTGTAGGCCGTCGAGGTCCACTCGCTCACGTTGCCGGCCATGTCGTAGAGGCCGAAGTCGTTGGGCTGGTAGGTGCCCACCGGGGCGGTGATGATGCTTCCGTCCTTCACATAGTTGCCCTCCATAGGCTTGAAGTTGGCATAGAAGCAGCCGTCTTGCTCGGTGAGAGGCAGGTCGCCCTCCCAGGGATATTTGTTTTTGTCCACGCCGGCGCGGGCCGCGTATTCCCACTCGGCCTCGGTGGGCAGGCGGTAGGGCTCCACATATATGCCGTCGCGTCCAAGCGACTTCTTCAGAAACTCGGTGCGCCAGGCGCAGAAGGCGTTGGCCTGCTCCCAGCTGACGCCCACCACGGGATAGTTGTTGTAGTTGCCGTTGGCAAAATACATGCGCACGTAGGGCTCGTTGTAGGAGTTCTCGAAGTCGTTGACCCAGCACGTGGTGTCGGGGTAGATGTTCACTATGTAGGTGTTAAGGAAGTCGTAGTCGCTTTGCAGCGGGCGCGTGATGGTTTGGCGCACGATGCGGCCGTCGTCGTCGACATAGGCGGTGTCCTTGCTTATGGTGGGGTTGATTTCGGGCACTGCGTGGTCGGTGTTGTAGTCGCGGCG
>CALBLR010000052.1 GCA_937896015.1 uncultured Prevotellaceae bacterium
GGCAAGGCCGACATCAAAGTGAAAAAGGGCCGCTTCAAGACCCTGGCCGAAGTCACCGGCGCCACGCTGCCAGTGATGGTTAAGACGCCCTACGGCATATTCCAGGTGGCCCGCACACAATATTTCAAGCCCGGCAAGGAGACTAAAATCACAGCGTCGGTAACAGGCAACGTGCTCAAAGCCGAGGCACTGGAGAAAGACATGACGGTGAAAATCCTCACCAAGAAGAGCAATGCCATATACATGGACATCAGCGAGACCAACACCAAGCGCGGCAAGGACGTGCTGAACACGCTGATGGAGCTCTACAACGAGCGCGGACAGGAGGAGAAAAACGAGATGGCCGTGAACACAGGCAAATTCATCAACGAGCGCCTGGGCCTCATCTACACCGAGCTCACCAAGAGCGAGGCCGACATTGAGGCCTACAAGAAGGCCAACGGCATATATGACGTGGAGACGCAGACAAAGACCCTGTTTGGCAAACAGACCCTGGCCGAGCGCGCCGCCATGGAGCTTGAGACGAAATACCGCCTGGCACAGATGATCAAGGACTTCATACGCGACCCCAAGAACCGCGACAGCTACATTCCCTTCTCGGTTGACTCGACCGCCGCTGCAGCCCCCATCGCCGCCTACAACCGCCTGATTCTGGAGCGGGCGCGCCTTGAGGCCAGCGCCAAGCCAGGCAACCTGGCTCTGCGCGACATCGACGAACAGATAGCCGCCATGCGGGTGAATGTGCAGCGCGGCATCGACAACACGCTGCGCGCCATCAACATCCAGCACCAGCAGGCCAGCAGCGCCGACAGCAAGTCGCTGGGTGAAATGAGCCAGATGCCCACGCAGGAGCGCGAGGCACGCAACCTCTACCGCCAGCAGGGCATACAGAACACCCTCTACACCTTCCTGCTGCAAAAGCGCGAGGAAAACGCACTGCTGCTTGCAGCCACCACGCCCAAGGGCAAGATTGTGGACCACGCATTTGCGCAAAGCGAGCCCATAGCGCCCAAGCCAATGATGGTGGTGTTTGCCGCCCTTGTGGCCGGAGTGCTGCTGCCCCTGTTCGGATTCTACCTCAAGCGCCTGTTCAACACCAAGTTTGCCACCACCGAGGAGCTTCAGGAACTTGTGCAGGTGCCCGTGATTGGCGAGGTGTGCCACAACCGCCACCGCAGCGCGCTGGTGGTGAAGCCCGGCAAGACGTCGTCGATAGTGGAGCTGTTCCGCCTGATCCGCAACAACATTCAGTTCCTGCTCACGTCGCCCGAGCAGAAGGTGCTGCTCGTGACATCGTCGGTGAGCGGCGAGGGCAAGTCGTTTGTGAGCGCCAACATCGCCGCGGCATTTGCCCTGCTTGGCAAGCGCGTGGCACTGGTGGGCATGGACATACGCAGCCCCAAGCTGGCCGACATGCTTCACCTCAGCAGCGCCCCCGGCGTGACCAGCTACCTGGCCAGCGAAAGCACCGACTTCGAGAGTCTGCCGCAGCACTCGACCGACGTCGACGGCCTCGACGTGCTGGTGGGCGGCCCCGTGCCGCCCAACCCCAGCGAGCTGCTGCTCACCGAGCGCGTCGACAAGATGTTTGAGCAGCTGCGCCAGCACTACGACATAATCGTGGTCGACTCGGCCCCGATAGCCATGGTGAGCGACACCTTCTCGCTGTCGCGCCATGCCGACGCGGTGGTGTATGTGACCCGCGCCAACTACACCAAGCGCAGCCTCATCAAGTACTTCAACACCGTGGTGCGCCGCGGCCAGCTGAAAAACGTGGCCATGGTGCTCAACGACAGCAGCACGGCCACCCAGGGCTATGGCTATGGCTACGGCTATGGCGACAACAGCGACGACGACAAGAAGTAGTGAGGCCGGTCCAGCTTCAACGGCCGGCGGCATAACGCGATGAGGACAACTGAATGAAGATGCAAAAAAACATACTGGTGCAGCGCATGCTGTTCACGGCATTCTGGATGCTGGCCACTTTCGGCTTCATAGCCGAAGAGATAGTGCCATTCATCGAGCCGCTGCGCACACCGGTGATGGTGGCGGCCGACGCCATTGTGGTGGCGGCCGGCCTGTGGACACTGCGCCACAAGTTTGACATTGCCATTCTTGTGAGCTATGTAGTGATAAGCCTGGCAAGCACGTGCTGGCTCAACCATGTGCCGCTCATCACCTGGGCCAACGGCACGCGCGTGTTTGCGAGCGTTCTGTTTCTGGTGCCAGTGCTGCGCTACATGTGGGACAGCGAGGAGCGCCACGACACATTCCTTAAGGCCCTCGACAAGCAGGCATTCATTTTCCTATGCATTCAGGCAGTGTGCCTGCCTTGGCAGTTCATACGCTATGGCGCGTGCGACCACGGCGGCGGCTCGATAGGCAACATGTTTTCGGGCACTGTGTCGTGGAGCATCTATTTCTTCTCGTTCTACCTGATGCGCCGCCGCTACGACCCCAACAACTTGTTTCGCAGCATCATGGCCAACAAGTGGCTGGTGATATTGCTGCTGCCCACATTCCTCAACGAGACCAAAATCAGCTTCATACTGCTGCTGCTCTACTTTGTGCTGCTGATTCCGTTCAACCGCACCATGGTGAAGCGCCTGCTGCTGATGACCCCGGCGGCCATAGTGGCCGCTGTGCTGGGATTCTATGTGTATGCGGCCGTGCTGCCCGATGAAGACAGCGACTTCACCGACATCAACTATCTGCTCAACAGCTATCTCTACGACGACGACCTCGACATCGAGGAGGCCGTGGGCGGTGTGACGTGGATGCTGGAGTATGACGACAGCGCGCTGCCCGACATTCCGCGCGCCACCAAAATCGTGCTCACGCCCAACGTGCTTGATGAGAACCCAGGCCACGGGTGGCTGGGCTTCGGCATGGGCCTGTTCAACGGTTCGGAGCACATGCAGGCCACCGATTTTGCGCAGCGCTACCAGTGGCTGGTGTTTGGCACCAATCCCTACCTGCTGCACATATTCCTGCAGTTGGGCACGCTGGGCACACTGTGGCTCATTGCATTCTACATAGGCCTGTATTGCATCAGGCCAAAACTATACCCTCACCGCGACCCAGGCACCATGCTCTACTCGCTGCTGTCGGTGATTATGCTGCTGCTGTATGCCGACCTGCCGCGAATGCTGGTGTTCGGCATCATGTTCTACACCATCACATTCACCATGTGGGAGAAGCCCAAACAGCAAACCGACGGGTCGGCTGAGCAAAACGCCGACGACGGCACCAACACACCACGCGCACAACTACAACAATGCTGATCAACTCTATAGACTTCGCAACATTCTTCGCCATTGTGCTGGTGGTATACTACACAGTGGCGCGCAGCACCGCAGCAAGGCAAAACGTCTGGCTGCTGGCGGCAAGCTACGCCTTCTATGGCTACGCCGACTGGCGCATGCTGCCGCTGCTGGCCGCCGCCACGGTAGTGTTTTTCGCGCTGGGCAGGGCCATTGCCAGCCGCCGCGCAAGCTCGCCCGCCGCGGCAAGCCGCCTCACGGCAGCAGGCATCGTGGCCGGAGTGGGCGTGCTATGGTACTTCAAATACCTGAATTTCAGCATCCAGGAATTCACCGCCCTAATGCGGGCCATCGGGGTAAACGCAAATGTGGCCACCATGAAGGTGGTGATGCCAATCGGCATCAGCTTTTTCACCTTTAAGCTGATGAGCTATGTGATAGAGGTGCGCAAGGGCAACATGGACGCGTGCGGCAGCCTCACCGACTTTGCCACCTATGTGGCCTTCTTCCCCACCATCATGTCGGGCCCGATCGACCGTCCCGCGCCATTCCTCGCACAGCTGCGGCGGCCGCGCCGCTTCAGCACCGCCGACATCAGCGCGGGCGGACTGACCATATTGTGGGGATTCTTCATGAAAATGTGCATTGCCGACCGCATCAGCCCCTACACCGACGCGGTGTTCAACAACTGCGGCAACCACAACTCCACCACCCTCATCGCAGCCTCGCTGCTCTACCTGATGCAGATGTACACCGACTTTGCCGGCTACTCGTGCATGGCCATAGGCGTGGGGCGGCTGCTGGGCATAAGCGTGACCGAAAACTTCGCGCGGCCGTTTTTTGCGCAAAACGTGGCCGACTTCTGGCGGCGGTGGCACATGTCGCTGTCGTCGTGGCTGCGCGACTACATCTACATAGCCCTGGGGGGCAACCGCCGCGGCAAGTGGCGCACCTATGCCAACCTGCTTGTCACCTTCGTGGTGTGCGGCATTTGGCACGGGGCCAACTGGACCTACATCATGTTTGGCACCTGGCATGGCCTGTGGGTGGCCATCGACAAGGCAGCAAGCGGCCCGCGCAAGCGGCTCGAAGCCAGGTTTGGCCTTGCGCCCAAGCGGGCCTACCGCATGGCGCGGCAGCTGCTCACCTACCTGCTGTGCGCCTACGGGGCCATGATGTTCCGCGCCAACTCGCTGGCCGACATCGGCACCATCACACGCGGCATGTGGGGCAACTTCGGGCCGCTGTTCACCACGGCGTCGACACAGCTGTTCACCGTTGGGGCGCTGTCGGTGTGCATCATGCTCTACAAGGAGTGGCGCGACGAGCACTTGGCCGCAGCGCCGGGCCACTTCATGCACTCGCGCAGGCGGTGGGTGCGCCTCGCCAGTGCAGCTGCGATGATTGTGTACATCGCGCTCACAGGCGAAGTGGACGGCGTGAGCTTCATCTATTTCCAGTTTTAAAAGCGGCATGGCAATATGAAAAAATGGATATTAAGCATAGCGGCCGTTGCGGCGATTGTGATTGCGGCCGACATGGCAGTGGGCGCGGCCGGCAACGCGCTTATGTGGCACATGCCCGATGCGGGCACTTTTGAGTCCGACCTCAACCAGGCCCTCAACCACAAGCGCGCCGACGTGCTGATACTCGGCTCAAGCAAGGCCAAGCACCACTACGTGCCGCAAGTGCTGGCCGACAGCCTGGGAATGAGCGTGTACAACGCCGGCGCCGACGGCCACGACGTGGCCTACGCAAGCATGGTGCTGCAGTCGTGGCTCACACGCTGCCGCCCCAGCGTGGTGGTGCTCGACATATGCAACTCGATGGTCAACGGCGACTGGGTGGCCAACAGCATTGGCGACGTGAAGTGCCACTATGGCGCCAACCGCGCCGTGACCGGATATATAGACTCAAGTGGCGACTGGCGGCTGCGGCTGAAGCTGCACAGCAGCCTATACCGCCTCAACGGCAGCGAGGTGTGGCTGGCCAAGACCTACCTCAAGGGCCCGCTGCCCGAGCCCTCCGACGGCTACAGTCCGCTTCAGGGCAGCGACATGAAGCCCGGCGTCACCACCTACGGCCCGTTCAGTCCAAGCCCCATCGAGGCCGGACAGCTGCAGGCGATAGCCACGCTGTGCCGCCGGCACGGCATAGCGCTGCGCATAGTGCTGTCGCCCAACCATGAGATTGACAACGGCATGCGCCGCTGGCTGGCCGCAGAGGCAAGGCGCAGCGGCGTGGCGCTGAGCGACTTCACCGAACTGCCAGGCCTGTGGGCCGACCACTACTATAAAGACCGCGGCCACATGAACCACACCGGAGCGGTGAAATTCAGTTCCATCATGGCCCCGCTGCTTCGCACCGACGCGGCTGGGACAGCGCCGATTGGCAAATGTGTGACAAAATGAGTAACTTTGCACCCCGGAACAAATAAATCAACCACTTTCCACCAAAGATGAATCAGGCACAAGACACTGGCAAAAGCAAGCAGCGCGGGTCCAAGTTTATAAAAGACCTGCTGGTGTATGCCATTGGGAACCTGGGCTCGAAGCTCATCACATTCCTGATGATGCCACTCTACACCTACTTCATCCACAACCCCAACGACTACGGCTACTACGACGTGTGCCTGACGGCCGTGTTCCTGCTGCTGCCCTTCGAGACGCTGCAGATGCGCGACGGCGCGTTCCGCTTCCTGCTCGACACCGACGACGAGCGGCAGCGGCAGCGCATCATCACCTTCGTCTATCGCACACTGGGCTTCATGGTGGGCGTGTCGACCCTTGTGACAATGCTGCTGGCCGCGCTCACGCGGCTCGACTACCTGTGGGCCACATTCGCCCTGCTGGTGGCCATGTCGGCCTACGACGTGATTACGCAGGTGGCGCGCGGCCTGGGCAACAACAAGGCGTTTGTCACGGCCGGACTCATCTCGTCGTTCGGCATAAGCGCGCTGAGCATAGTGTTTCTGGCCTTCATGGGCATGGGCATAGAGGGCGTGTTTCTGGCCAACATACTGGCGCGGCTCATGGCCGTGGCCTACCTTGAGGTGAAGATGCACATATTCGCGCGCTA
>CALBLR010000053.1 GCA_937896015.1 uncultured Prevotellaceae bacterium
TTTCTGAAAAGTGGTTTTGCCGCCCTGCACGAAAAAGCCGCGCAGTAGTTTGCAAATATAACACACCACCACCGCAATTGCAACCCCAAATGGAGAAAATGGCACAAAAAATAACAGCTGCATGCAAATCTCGCTTGGCGGGTACGGCCAATTCGACCATCTCTGCAATAAAAAAATGTAAAAAATGCGCTGAAATGCTTGCGTGGTTTGCCAAAGTGTATTACCTTTGCAGTCGCAAACAAATCCTGAATGCCTAGGTGGCGGAATTGGTAGACGCGCTAGTTTCAGGTACTAGTGACTTCACGGTCGTGTCGGTTCGAGTCCGGTCCTGGGCACAATTAAGGTTGAAAACTTCACGGTTTTCGACCTTTTTTGCTTTATGGGCGTGCCCACCAGTTTGCCGATTTGCCGCATTGCCCGTGCTGCCGTGAAAAATAGTTGCGATTTTGCTTTTTAATTCAGCAAATTACCATTACTTTTGCAAGTCAAAAGGTTTAAGAACAATTAATATTTAGTTACTCATAACATATTATGGCTAAGAAAGAAATTCAAAGTGCCCGCACTTCGCTTGAAGAAGTTAACGACACCTTGTCGTCGTGGGAGCAGAAAGTAGAAGGCAACAAAAAAATCATCTACTATGCAGGCGGCGCCATTGTGGCGGTTGCCCTGATTGTGATGGCATACATCTATCTATGGCGCATTCCCCAGAGCGATGCCGCAAAGGAGGATATCTCTAAGGCCGACATGGAGCTGTTCCAGGGCCAGGATTCGCTGGCACTCAAAGACTACAAGAAGGTGGCAAGCGACTATAGCAACAAGCCTGCCAACCGTGCCAACCTGAACGCCGCCATCCTGCTTTACCAGAATGGCAAATACCAAGAGGCCGTGAAATATCTCAACGACTTCGACGCCGAGGGCGCCCTCGTTGGCCCCGCCTCGCAATCGCTGCTGGGCGACTGCTATGTCAACCTCAAGCAGTATGACGATGCCATCAAAGCTTTCGACAAGGCCATCAGCCTGGCTGGCGACAATGTGAACTACACTCCGCTCTTCCTGATGAAGAAGGCCACAGTGCTGCACGAGCTCAAGAAGTATGCCGATGAGGCTGCTGCCTACCAGACAATCAAGGACAAGTATCCGCAGTTTATGCAGACCTATGGCGTGAACGTGGACAAATACATTGAGCGCGCCAACGCGCTTGCAGGCAAGTAAGCCCCAGCTAAAAAACGCATAAAAGCGGTGAACGGCGCCAATGCGCACGGCTCACCGCTTTTTTTAATGCCATTGTGATTGTACAGTGGCATTTTTTTTGTAAATTAGCCGCACTTAAAAAAGAAAAAACTTTAACAAACAACACATCCTATTTACTAACAATTTAATCTTCACAAAAGACTATGACACATCGTGCTTTACTTCTATTGGGATGCTTGGCGCTGTCGGCCCAGGCATTCGCACAACTTCATTTTAGTGCTGCACTCAACAACAACCACCTGTGGCGCGGGTCGGAGGTGAGCGACGGCCTCGTGCTTGAGGCCGATGCTTCGGTAACCTTTGCCAAGGGGCACCTTAATGCCGGCCTGTGGGGCGGCACCAACACCTCGGGAAAATACAAGGAGTTTGACTACCATGTGTCGTTTATGCAGCAGGGATTCACCCTGGCCGTGTGGGATATATTCAACTTCTCGCCCGGCGCCGCCTACGACAACGAAGACTTCTTTAACTATGACGCGCACACCACAGGGCGCTTCCTCGATGTGACGGCGAGCTACAACTTTGCCGCCCTGTCGCCCAAGGTGCCGCTCACACTGTCGTGGTCCACGGTGGTTTTTGGACGCGACCGCGGCCTCACCAACGACCACAACATCTACTCAACGTGGGTGTATGGCGAATACCGCGTGTGGCAAAACAACGACTGGGCCGTCGACGCCGGACTGGGTGTTAACTTCGCCCTAAACAATGAAAACAACACCCACACCAACTTCTTTGGCGACCACTATGGCGTGAACACCGTTAACCTTAAGGTGACTCGCCAGGTGCGCCTGGGCAAGTGGCACTTCCCCGTGTATGCCAATGCCCTGTTTAATCCGCAGGCGCGCAAGGGCTACTACCAGATAGGCGCCCAACTGCTGTCGTTCTAAGCGGCTACAGCAGCAACAGCATAAGGCTTCCCGCCCCATAGGACTGCGGTCCACCTCGGGCGGGAAGTTTTGTTATGCACATTAATTTGCGTGTCAAGTAAGACGACATGCGATGTCCTTGCCAAGTGGTTCGGAGAATGCCATCCTCAGTAAGTGCACAGGCCGTGGGCTTAACTGATGCTCGGATAGGCCTTGAAGATAATGGCAGCGCGGCACTTCTGCACTGGGTAAGGAGAATTTGAAAAGCAGATATTGGGAGCGCATGAGCAGCTCATTATCCATGTTGTCGTTAGAGTGGCGTAACGGCTCATACGGCTCCGTTCCTTGCGACATAGCCACCACCCTTGCCTGTGCCCTCATTGGCCCATTGTGCGGCGTCATAGCGGTGCCCGACGTGCAGCTTTCCCTATTCCGCATAGCCAATCTTTTCGCCTTTCCCCACTAATTTTCTACTGAACCGCGCATTGCCCTTGGGAACGCCGACCTGACTGTCTTCCGCATGGAGTCCGACAGGCCCAGCG
>CALBLR010000054.1 GCA_937896015.1 uncultured Prevotellaceae bacterium
ATCACCTTGCTCGAGAACACAAATTCGAACAGAGCAGTCTGGCTGACCATCATAAGGGCCGTGAGGGCGGTGACCAGAAGGCCGAGGAACATTTTCACATACACGCGGCGCATTACGCGCGACACGTAGGAGCTCATGGTCAGTTCGTCTTCAAACACGGCCGCACTGCTGTTGAAGCCCTGCATGCGGCCCGAGTTAAAATCGTTGTTGTTCATAATCATTATCTTTTTTAGTCAGTTAATACTTTCACATTAGGCAACTGCAACAACCGTGCCACGCGGGTGCGGCGGGCTGTTCCAAATGTCGGCATGTGTGGGCTTCTGCCCTACCCCCCCCTACATGCGGCTGGGCACCTCGATGCCCAGCAGGCCGAGGCCGCGCTTGATGATTTGCGCCACCGTGGCCGAAAGCTGCAGGCGCAGTGCGCGCACAGGCGCGTCAGTCTCACGGAGAATGCTGTAGTCGTGGTAGAACTGGTTGTAGGCCTTGGCCAACTCATACACATAGTTGGCAATGAGGGCCGGACTATAGTTGCGGCCTGCGTCGGCCACAGCCGAGGCGAAGTCGGCCAGGCGCTGAATCAGGTCGACTTCCTTGTCGTTGGGCTGCACGGCGGTGATGTCGGCCGTCAGGCCGGCGGGGTCGGCCTTGCGCAGCAGCGACTGGATGCGGGCGTAGGGGTATTGTATGAACGGGCCGGTGTTGCCGTTGAAGTCAATCGACTCGCTGGGGTTGAACAGCATGTTGCGGCGCGGGTCAACCTTAAGGATGAAATACTTGAGGGCACCGAGGCCTATCATGCGCAGCACCTCGTCCTTCTCGCCGTCGGGCACGCCCTGCAGGCGTCCCGGCTCATCGCTCATCTTGCGGGCGGTGGCTATCATCTCGTCCATAAGGTCGTCGGCGTCGACCACTGTGCCCTCGCGCGACTTCATCTTGCCGTTGGGCAGCTCCACCATGCCATAAGAGAAGTGGATAAGGTCTTTGCCCCACTTGAAGCCGAGCTTGTCGAGCAGAAGCGACAGCACCTGGAAGTGGTAGTTCTGCTCGTTGCCCACCACATATATCATCTTGTCGATGGGATAGTCCTCATAGCGCAGTTTGGCGGTGCCTATGTCCTGCGTCATATACACCGAAGTGCCGTCGCTGCGCAGCAGCAATTTCTGGTCGAGGCCGTCGGCGGTG
>CALBLR010000055.1 GCA_937896015.1 uncultured Prevotellaceae bacterium
GCCGCCTGTGGCTGTGGGTCTCCCTGGCGGTGGTGGCAGTGACCGTGGCGGCGGTGGTGCTGACGGCGATCTTCGCCGGGCGCGGCGGCGGCCAGCAGCGGCCCCACGGCCGACCCGCCGTTGCCGCCCACCTGGAATATCGACTGCGCAAGGCTCTTCTTGCCGCCCGACGCCAGCTGCGCCACGCGCGAGGCCGTGGGGTGGAACACCGACGACCCCAGGCCCACAATGCCCACCGCCAGCAATATCAGCGCATAGCTGCCGGCAAAAGCCAGCAGCAGCAAGCCCGCCAGTGTGAAGCACATGCCTGCCGACAGTGCGTATGGCCGCGGGTGCTTGTCGGCATACAGGCCCGTCACGGGCTGCAATATCGACGACGTCATTTGAAACACCAGCGTTATCACCCCGATTTGGGCAAACGAGAAGCCGAACTCGTCTTTCACAATCGGGTATATCGACGGGATAATCGACTGTATCATGTCGTTCAAAAAATGCGAAATGCTGCAAATCAGCAGCATTGAATACACCGTGCCGTCGGTCATTGTGGGCGTGCCGGCCATTTTGTGTCCTATTCTGCTTAAATCCATTCCAATTTTGAGTATGCTTTTGGTGCGTTCATCCGGGCCGGTATGGTGCGGTGCTCGCCACTGCCCGCCAGCCTCGTTTCAAAGTGCAAAGATAGTGCAAACCGAGCGCAAAGCATCAAGCCTGCTTAATTGTTTTTGCGCTCGGTTTGAGCTGTCTTTGTATAATACCTTTGCATGATATTGTCCGATTAGAAAAAAAGCAATATTTTGTCGTTTGTTTGATTTTAGTTACATTTGTCCAGCTAATTAAAACATAACTATGCGTATCATAACTTTTCTGTTAGCAGCCATAGCTGCGATAAGTGTCAATGCCAATGTGGTCAGTGTTAGCAAAGAAAAAGCATTGTCTGTCGCAAAGCAACAAATGGGAAATTGCTCATTTGATTATTATGTGGCAAGTGTCGATTCTGTTTATGATGATGGCTTCGGTGCTTGTGATTTGAGTACAATACCAGATGTGGACTGGCTTAAAGGAACGCAGGCAAAATGGCTGATTTTTGTTGATGAGCGACCTATGTCCAATTGGGACCACAAATGCTCTTTTTTATATGTTCCACAGGAAATTTCTGAAGAAGCAGGAGATGATGTGCCCATAGTAATGTTTTCGGGCCGAAAATATCCAACGGGCTTGAAACTCGAACTTTTGAGTTCAGGTGCGGCGAGATCGTGTTCGGTTAATAAGGTTAAAACACCAAAAATCAAGAAAGCAGATCATGATGTTGATTGGTACTCATCAAATTATTTTAGTGGTGATGTGCTCGTTATGATAGGTGGCGGTTATAGTGATGCCACCAGTTCAATAGCCCAGTGGTATGATTGTAACTACTTTTTTGATCTGATAAATGAAAAGTGCAATATGTGTCCAGGCAACTCCTATTTTTGCTTTGGCGGGGGGGCTAAACATTCATATACTACAGGATTTTATTCTTTTGAAATTCCTAATTTTATAGGCGATTCTGAACAATTGGCTGAACCAATAAAATCGATTACAAAAGAAAATGTAACTAATCTGTTCAAACAAATAAAATCGTTTTATTATTATCCAGATATTGGCAGTTGTGACATAAATAATTTGATTGTCCTAATAGACTGTCATGGAGGTATTGATGACAAGAATAATACCCCATATCTCGATCTTTGGCATGGAAATAATAAGGAATATTATAAGTATAGGCTATATGTAAATGAGTTGAGGTCTTTGCTCGATTCCATAAGTTCACGCTATCAGACAGTGATTTTAGGCAATTGCAATTCCGGAGCGTTTGTAGATGCTCTAAAAGCTCCGGGAAGGACCATTTTAGCAGCTTGCGACTCCGATGAACTGTCGTATGGATTTTATGACGATGATACAAAAGAAAGCTATAACTATTTTGTTCACTATGTTACAGATGCAATTAACGGCCTTGACAGCAGTGGTCAAAATGTTGATGCTGATTCAAATAATGATGGCATAGTTTCACTGCAAGAAGCGTTTGACTACGCTAATAAGCGAACGACAGAAGCGGTTAAACGAAAGTGGAATAGCGACGAGCATCCCATTTATTGTTCCACTCCGAAATGGGTGGGGCAGGAAATGTCACTTGATCGCTATGTTGACAGCACGTTACTTTTTGTACGCGACAATTTGCTTGACAGCAATAATATGAGGACCACAGCCGACATAAACTGCTGGAACAGTCCTGATATTTGGGTCAGAAGTCATCAAGATGGTTTGGAAAACCAATTTAGTGAGCAACTGGACGCCAATAACGACACCGCCTACATTTATACACGCATTGGCAATTTGGGCATAAGAGACTTTAATGGAAGTGCCAGTTCAAAAACTCTGGAGCTCTATTGGTCTAAGCCATCGCTATGTGCTAATGATTGGTCCAATAATCATAATGGATGCTTGATTGATTCTTTATGCATCGACGGGCACATTGCAGTCGACTCTTCGGTTGTGTTTTGCATACCATGGGTCATACCCACGTCTTATAAGAATTTGAGAACTTCATATATGGGCAATGTGCGAATATTGGCACGCATCAAAGACAATATGAATTCTTTGTATGTGGCAACACCAAAATTGCCACAAACCCTAAGAGAAATTTCTAACAGTCGTTATTTGGCTGAGAAAAATTATGTGGCAATAACTAATGAGGGTGGAAGCGAACTCATGCCTCTATGTATCCAAAACTCAAGCGATACGGTACAAAATATTAATATATCGCTATCTGTCGACTCGATGGATGAAAAGCGGTCTTTGTTTGAAAAAATAGAATTATACTTAACACTATCTCCATCACTTGCCAAAAGTTGGGTGGCAAATGGAAGCAAGGGCCACAATATAGAGGTATTCCCCACAAAGCCGAATGAAGTGCAATTGCTTGGTTATGACAGTAAAATTGAAGGCCTGTTTTTGAATCCAGATCAGACCGATAGTGTGCTGCTGTCATGCAAAATGATTGCAACTGATGCCATCGTTGTGCGTGGAACTTATAATTTCAACATCGTTTCTCAAGATGACAGCAATAATAACTTGGGTGGCGTTGCGCTAAACATCCGTTTGGACACAAGCCGGCCAGCTATTGACCCTGGCATTGACGTAGGAGGTGCAGGCTCTGTGATTGGAGGAGACACTTCTGTTACTGTTGTAGGCAATTTGAATGACTTAACCCAGATGATGACGGCGACAAATATTCAAGAGTCCGTCGACTATGAATGGTGTGACCCAGATGCAAACTTAATTGCCACAACAAAATCTGTGGCATTTGATGACGTTAAAAAAGGAGTGTATAAGTTGCGCGTCACCGCCAAGAGTGATGGTGCTGTGGCTTACGCTTCGGCCAACCTTAGCAAACTTATTACTGCCCGTATCAAATCAATATTGCCAAATCCCTTTGAAGATCAAATGACAATTGTGCTCAACACGCCTTGTGTTGGGAATGAAACCATTTGTGTGACATCTGTCTCTGACAGTTGTAAGCCGATAAACATTAAATGTCGCAAAGGATACAGTAATATTGAAATTCAAACTAGTGGAATTCCGAGTGGACAGTATCTTGTGAGCTTGCTTCAAAATGGCAAGGTCACAGAAACAATGCATGCGATTAAAAAATAAATAACAAATAACAACTTAAACATTGATTGGTTATGAGAAGGGTATTGCTTATTATGGCGGCCATACTTCTGGGAGTGGCTGGGATGCACGCGCAGGACTATAAGTATGAACCACTGCCACGTGAGGGCGTTAAGTGGGTGTACTATTACAATAAATACCAGAAGACTGACAGTGATTTGATAATATACAAGCCATATTATTTATACGAGGTGTTCTTCAAGGGCGACACTGTGATGAACGGCGGACGCAGCTACAAGAAGTTGTATATGTCGTTTATCGATGCGCCGGAGTTGAAAAAATGCGGAGATTGGCCGCTGGCTTGGGTGCGCGAAAGCGACAAGCGTGTGTATGCTGTTCTCAACAAAAAACACCCGTATTCCACTTATGAATACGATGCCGATATGCTGGAACACGGTCCTCACATTTATGCAGATGATTACGACAGCACGGGTGAAATGGTATTGTATGACTTCAGTGACATGCGAAGCCTTTATCTGAAGGATAAACGCGCCCCAATACATGTGATTAGGTGCGACAGCGATAGTGATGTGGTGATTGATGGCTATAAGCGCATTACTTTTATCGGAGAGTATAATTCTGGTTTGATGTTATCTGCTGGATATGGCGCATTGTCGTCGGGAGGAAACTTCTTTTTTCCTTGTCGGCAAATGTACATTAATAAGGGGGAAAACTTCACCATTGGCTTGCTATATATTAAGAATGAGCAGGGGCAGATGGTGTATAAAACGTGGCGATACGATAAGTACTGTTCATCAGTGTCTTCGGTACTCCCCGACGATGGCGGCTGCATAGAGGTGCGGGCTGGCGAAGTTGTGGCCAAGGCGGGCGGCACGGCCGCCACACTGCGGCTGGTGGCTATGAATGGCACTGTGGTTGCGCAGAAGCGCGTAGAGGCTTGCGGCAGCGTTAGTCTTAGCACTGAAGGGCTAATTTCTGGCGTGTATGTTGCCGTGCTAACGTCTGCCCAAGGCTCGCAGAACCGCAAGGTGGCCGTGCGCTGACGCCAAAAATCAGTGTCGCCCCATCACCCGGTTTCCCAGTATCGTTGCAGAAAATAGGCTGCACCTCGGCAAAACATTCAAGCAAGTTTGATGCTTTGCGCTCGGTTTGCACTATCTTTGCAACCGCATATGAAAATCGATTACAGTTACCGGCATATTTGGACCATCACCTACCCGATTCTGGTGAGCCTGGTCATGG
>CALBLR010000056.1 GCA_937896015.1 uncultured Prevotellaceae bacterium
GATGGCGCGTTCGAAGTCGTCGACCACGGGCAGCAGGTTGCGCATGGCCTCCTGGCTGCCATACTTCACGAGGTCTTGCTTCTCTTTAAGCGTGCGCTTGCGGAAGTTGTCGAACTCGGCCATAAGGAACAGATATTCCTTTTTAGCCTGCTCAAGCTCCTTCTTAAGGCGCTCCACCTTTTCGTCGGCGGTTTCCTCTTTGGCATCCTTGGCCTCGGCGGCGGCAGCCTCTTTGCCATCGGCCTCGGCGGCCTGCTGCTTGGCGTTTTCGGCCTTGGCGGCCTGCTCGGCGGCCTTCTTGGCTTCAGCCTCTTTCTGCTTTTTCTCTTTTTCTTTGCTCATGATTGTATATCGTTTTTTAATTTTCTCGTACATTGATGTCATTCAATCCTAACCCTTCAAAAATGCTGCCAACGCCTGGCCGGCACCACTTAGTGCGCACACACGCGCACTATAGGCCCAAAGGTATGACAAAATGTAGGCAGTGGGCAAAATCGCGCGCCGCGGCCTCTGCCAAATTGGCATCGTCGAAGATGCCGAATATCGATGAGCCTGAGCCCGACATGGAGGCATAGAGCGCACCCGACTGCACTATTTTGCTCTTGATGGCCGCAAGCTGCGGATAGGCGGCAAACACGCTTGGCTCAAACTGGTTGCGCACGCCTGCAGCCTGCCACTGCCCCACTGGGAGCGACAGTTGCTGCGTGAGCCTTGACTGCGACGGCTGCGGCGTGACGCGCGAATAGGCCACGGCCGTTGGCACCGACACTTCGGGCTTGACCAGCAGCAGCGTGCAGCCGCCAAGGCTGACTCGGGCCGGACTGAACACATCGCCTATGCCCGTGGCCATCACGGGCTTGTTGTAGATGAAAAACGGGCAGTCGGCCCCAAGCGTGGCGGCCATCTGCGCCAGCCGCCCGCTGCTGAGGCCGAGGCCGAACATCTGGTTGAGCATGAGCATGGCGTGGGCGGCGTCGCTCGAGCCGCCACCAAGGCCGGCACCGTCGGGAATGTGCTTGTAGAGATGCATGTCCACATCGGGGGCCCCGGCCTCGCGCTGCAGCATGCGGCAGGCCTTCATCACCAGGTTGCTTTCTTCGGGGCAGTCCACTGTGCGGCCATAGCAGTGCAGCCGGGTTGTGGCCGAAGGCACTATTTCGAGCACGTCGGTCAAGCCCATTATGGGGTAGAACACCGTCTCCAGATTGTGGTAGCCGTCGGGGCGGCGCTCAACTATGTTGAGTCCTAAATTTATTTTGGCGTTGGGGAATGTTATCATCAGGCAAAATTATTTGTGCAAGAGTGTGTTGATTTTTTTGCTCGGTGCAAAGGTAGTGATTTTAATCCACACCGCGGCTCTAAAGCACTGGACTCATGAGGCGCACTATGCTCTCATACACCTTGTGACGCAATGGGCGCTTGGGCCACAGCCCGGGGTTGATGCGCGTGCACTGCCGCTGGTCGGCAGTGAAAATGGCGGCCATGCGGGCGTTGAACTGCCGGCTATACACCAGTGCGTTGCACTCAAAATTGTGCTCGAAGCTGCGGAAGTCGAAGTTGGTGGAGCCAGTGGTGGTGAACTCGTCGTCGACAAGAATGAGCTTGGCGTGCAGCATGGCCGGCTCGTAGAAATACACCTTAATGCCGGCGTCGAGGCACTCGCGCACATAGCTGTAGGAGGCATACTTGAGAATTTTGGCATCGGGGTCGCGCGGTATCATGAGGCGCACGTCGACGTGGGCCAGGGCGGCAGCCTGCAGGGCCTTGAGCAGACTGTCGTTAGGTAGGAAATAAGGCGTCTGCACATACACGCGGCTCTTGGCGCCACTTATGGCCTTGAGCAGCACCAGCGATATGTTGCTCCACTTGCCCGTGGGCCCGCTGCGCACCAGCTGCACGCCATCGGGTGCGTCGGGCCGCACGCCCTGGCAGTGCAGGGTGGGCTCGTCGAGCAGCTGGTGGCAGGTGAAGTTCCAGTCGACGGCAAACGAGTATTCAAAGCCGGCCACGGCCTCGCCAGTGACACGCAGGTGGGTGTCGCGCCATGCTTCTCCGCCACGGCGCGTGGCCCGCACATAGCGGTCGGCAATGTTCATGCCGCCAATGTAGCCGATTCGGCCGTCGATGATAACCATCTTGCGGTGGTTGCGCCAGTTGATGCGGTTGGCCAGCTCGGGGAATGTGACCTTGAGAAACGGGTAGGCTTCCACCCCACCCTGGCGCATGCGCTTAAACAGGCGGGCGTTGAGGCGGAACGAGCCCACGTGGTCGTAGATGACCCGCACCTTCACCCCTTGGCGCGCCTTCTCAATCAGCAGGTCGGCAAGGGAGCGGCCGGTGGTGTCGTCCTCGAATATGTAGTATTGCAGGTGCACATAGCTGCGTGCGGCGGCGATGTCGCGCATCAGAGCCTGCATTTTGTCGCGCCCGGCGGTGAACACGTCGATGCTGTTGCCCGGAAAATAGTGGCATCCGCCCAGGCGGCCCACAAGCCTTATAATTTGCTTGCTTTCGGCGGTGAGCGGCAGCGAGTCGATGTCGATCGACGGGAACTCCTCGCGGCTGCGCAGGGCCTGGCGGTTGCGCCGCGAAATCATGTGCACGCTCTTGAGGCTGCGTCCGAAAAACAGATACAGCACCATGCCCACCACTGGCAGCAGCAGGAGCACCGTGACCCACGCAAGGCTCTTCACGGGGTTGCGGTTTTCGCTCACCACCACGCCTATGATGCCGAGAATGG
>CALBLR010000057.1 GCA_937896015.1 uncultured Prevotellaceae bacterium
CGCTGTAGGCAAACTCCTCGTTAAAACCAGTGCCGTTGGCCACCTCATCGTAGGCGTCGGTGATGTTTTCAAGCGTAACCGACTTCGAGCCGTGTGCGGCGCGAATCCAGTTGCTGTTGGGCAGGTTGATGCCAATGGGCGTTGCAGGATAGCTGTCGCCGGCAAGTATGGCGGCGGTAATCACCTTGGCGCTCACGCCTTTCACGTTGGCCTTCTTAAATCGCTGGTCAACTGGCGAGTGGTCTTCAAACCACTGCGCGTTTTCGCTGATAAGCTGTGTGCGGTGTGAGGCGTCCTTGTTTTTGAAGTTAACCATTCCTTCCCACGAGCCTGTCATGCCCAGAGGGTCGCCATAGCTCTCGATGAAGCCGTTGATGAAGTCAACGGTTGATTTCGTCTCTTCGGCCCACATTATCGAGTAGTCGTCAAACGTTTTTAGCGAACCGGTAGTGTAGAATTCAATCAGCTTGTCGATGTATGCCTTTTGGGCTTCGTTTTCGGCCACGTTGCTGGCTTTCTTCAGCCAATACACAATTTTGGTGATGGCCTTGGAGTAGAGCCCGCCCACTTTGTAGGGCTCTTCCACCACCTTGCCGTTTATCTTCACCACCTTTGTGTTCAGAC
This sequence comes from uncultured Prevotellaceae bacterium, assembly GCA_937896015.1. Classification (GTDB taxonomy): domain Bacteria; phylum Bacteroidota; class Bacteroidia; order Bacteroidales; family Muribaculaceae; genus Sodaliphilus. The sequence goes on from CALBLR010000057.1 coordinate 625, forward strand.
CATAGCTTATGGGCGTTTTGTCGTTGAGGTCCTTCACTTTGTTGTAGTAGTCCTCCACTTCTTTTTGCGTTACGCCCTCATAGAGGTTGTTGGCCGAGGTGAGAATCAGGTCTTGGCCGTCGGCTTGGTTGACGCGCTTGGCCATGAATGTCGGGTCGAAAATCACCTTGTCTATCATGGCCAGGAAACTGTCAACTGTCTGCCCCTTGGCAAGCGGCAGTTTGCCTGCCGGCAGGGCCCGCACTTGAGCGTCGAAGAACGCCTGCGAGAATTGTGGCTTAAACTTGTCCATCGAGTAGTGGTGGTGAATGCCGTTGGCAAACCACACTTGCTTCAGGTAGAGCAGCAGACCCTTGTAGTCGGCAGTCTCCCTGTCTCCCTTGTAGTTGGTGTAGATCTGTTCGAGCGTTTGGCGTATGGCCAGATTGTATTTGCAGTTTTGGTCAAACAGTATGTCGCGGCCTTGCAGGGCTGCCTCTTGCAGATAGTAAACAAGTGTTTTCTGTTTGAGTGTCAGATCGTTGAATCCAGGCACCTGATAGCGCAGCACCTCAATGTCGGCAAAGCGGTCGGCATTGTAGTTGAAATTACTGTTTTGGGCATTGCCTGCGCCTGTGGCAATGGCAAACAATGCAGTGGCTAATAACATTTTCTTCATATAATAATGTATTTATATTATTCCTAATAATTGGAGTGTCGTCACTCCACATACAGCACCAGTCCCTTGAGGTATTCACCCTCGGGATGGTAAATGTTGATCGGGTGGTCGGCAGGCTGTGTGAGCTGATGCAGGATGCGCACCTTGCGGCGCGACATGGCCGCTGCCGAAAACACGGCAAGGCGGAATTGCTCCTTGTTGACGGCCTGTGAGCATGAGAATGTGAACAGTATGCCACCCGGCTTGATTTTCTCAAACGCCTTGGCGTTGAGTTTGCGATAGCCAATGAGGGCGTTTTTCAGCGCGCTCTTGTGCTTGGCAAATGCTGGAGGGTCGAGAATTATCAGGTCATAGTCGGTGGTCATCTCGTCGAGGTACTTAAACGCGTCTTGGGCAAACGACTGGTGGCGGCTGTCGCCCGGGAAGTTGAGCTCCACGTTGTCGTCGGTCAGTTTTATGGCCTTGGCCGAGCTGTCGACCGAGTGAACCAGTTCTGCCCCGCCCCGCATGGCATAGAACGAGAAACCTCCTGTGTAGCAAAACATGTTGAGCACCTTGCGTCCCTTGGCGTACTTCTCGAGCAGACTGCGGTTTTCGCGCTGGTCCACAAAAAATCCAGTCTTCTGCCCCTTTAGCCAGTCCACATGGAACTTAAGCCCGTTTTCCACGGCCACATCGGTGTCGAACTTGCCTATTATGTAGTCGTTTTGCGGGTCAAGCTGAGCCTTGAACGGCAGCGTGGTTTCGCTTTTGTAATATACATTCTTAACGATGCCGCCTGGCAGCTTGGTCAGAGCGTCGGCAATGATGTTGCGCGCAAAGTGCATGCCCGGCGAGTGGGCCTGCATCACAGCCGTCGAGCCATACACGTCTACCACAAGGCCTGGCAGAAAGTCGCCCTCTCCGTGCACCAAGCGAAACGAATTGTTGTCTGCACGCATCAGGTTCAATGCCTGGCGCAGTTTGTAGGCTTGTGTCAGGCGATCGACGAAAAAGGCCTCGTTGATCTCGCTGTCGTCAAAGCAGAGCATGCGCACTGCAATGCTGCCCACCTGATAGTGGCCGTTGCCAATGAGAGTGCCGTCGTGTGAGTACACACTCACCAGGTCGCCCTCATCCACATTGTCCATTCGGGCTATGGCACCCGAAAACACCCATGGGTGGAAACGCTGCAGCGACTCCTCTTTGCCTCTGCGCAGAATTACTCTCTTATATACCATTCAGTTATACTTAATTGTGAGTTCAATGCAAAATAGGGTTACTTAAAGAAATAGCGATACACGTCGTTGCCGTTGGCAAACAGCAGCAGCAAAAACAGGAAGGCTATGCCTGCCGTGACAGCGCGCTCCATAAACTTTTCGCTGGGCTTGCGGCGCGTTATCATCTCAATAATGAGGAACAGCACATAGCCGCCATCGAGTGCCGGAATTGGCAGAATGTTCATCACGGCCAGCATTACCGAGAGAAATGCCGTGATTTCCCAAAAGTCAATCCAGCTCCATTCGCTGGGAAATATGCTGCCAATGGCGCCAAATCCGCCAAGACTCTTGGCCCCCTGCGGAGTGAACACAAGTTTAAG
>CALBLR010000058.1 GCA_937896015.1 uncultured Prevotellaceae bacterium
ATGCCCCCAAACTCAATTCCGTTTTCCATAAGCACGTCGGTCACGCCGGCCGAAAACAGTCCGCGCATGCCGCCGCCCTCAAGCACCAGTCCTAATTTTTCCATATATATGTTTTTTGCATGTAGTTTTCGTTCACATCGTTTCGCGGTGCGAATTTAGCAAAAGTTTGTGTATCTCCCACAGATTTTTCGACATAATGACGCATGGTGGCTGCGTAATTTTCGACATAGAGACAAAAAGACATATTTTTCCACACACATAACAACGTAATCATTAATAAATTAATGTGAGGGCGCAGCCCCCTCGACTCCCCTACTACATCCATCTCCCACAGATTGCACAGATCTACACGGATTTCTTTTAATTTGGCTTTGCAACAAAAAAAGGGTTGACACCTCGGTGTGCGAGATGCCAACCCATTATTTATTTTGTCTTCTGCCCTGAATGGGGGCTTTACAAACTATTTCATTTTTGATACTTGTGTTCCATCTACCCAAATGTTGGCTCTACTGCCTTTTTTCTCGTGGTAGATAGTGCTGTTCCAGCTGAAGCCTGTGTGAGTGCAGTTGTTGATATAAGCATCATAGTATCCACCTTCAGTCAGTAAACTGCTATCAAATTCAATGGCGGCTTTTTCCGAAGCACCTTGCGAGGCATTGAACTTGCAATTGTTAAACGTTGCTACTTGATGCAGGCCTTTTTGCTCACTATAAATCAGCACGGCTTTGCCCTTGCAGTTGAATGTGCAGTTGGTGAAGGCGATGTTTTTGCTGCCGTATGTCCAGATGTTGTAGTCCACAGCGTCCTGCTCGAATGTGCAGCCGGTGAACTCGGCATCGTTGGCATAGCTGAATATCTTGCCCTTAATCACGCTGTTGATGAACTTCACGCTGTTGGCATGCTGTATGCCTACATAATCTGCTCCAGGCATTTGCAATGTGACGTCTTCAAATGTGACGTTCTTGTCGTGATAGGCCACGGCGCCAGTCATGTTGAGCACAGCGCCACGGTCGCCATATATCTTTGTGTTGTTGGCAACCGATGCAGGCATGGCATAGGTGGTGTTGGGGGCAAGCTTGACTACTGCGCCTTCGGTTTCCAAAGCCTTTGAGAGTTCGTCAGAGCTTTTAACGAGTTTGGCCTCAACGTAGGGATATTCGCTGTCATCGCCGGCAAATGCGGGGTTTATTTCCACGTTCATGTCGCTGCTGGTGGTAAGCAGCGCACCATAGATGTTGGTGCGGTAGTTGCCCTGCACAGGCACGTTGGTGAATGTGCGGCTGATGGTGTTGGTGCCGTCGGTTGCGGTCCAGTCGACGTCGACTGCGCTCTTTGTGTCCTTGCCAACCAGCAGGTAGACCATCGACATGTATTTGTAGCCCTCCTTGGGGAATTTCTCCTTAACGCCGGGCAGGGAGTTGCTTGCAAAGGCAATCTTGGCCTCAGCGTCGCCGCTCACTTCGCCAGTGAAGAGGTCGAGCTTGTTGGCAATGCCCTTCACCACCAGCGAGGTGCTGGTGGCATCGGCAAACTTGAATCCGCTCACGGCAGCCTGTGTGGAGTCGTTGGTGCCCACATTGAGCTGTGCAAACGGGCGGTTGAGCTTCACAGTGCCGGACTCGTCGGTGCCAGGTGTGTATTGGATGTGATTGTAGAACGCATCGAGGCTCTCGTCGTTGGCCTTAATGCCCTCGTAGCTCACGCTCACCGAGCCATCGTCGGCAAGCGTGTAGGGAGCCTTGGAGTTGGCAGCCCAGAACACGATATCGTATTTATTGCCCGTGGTGAGCTGCAAAGTCACTGTTGCGGCATTGCCGCTCATTGTGGTTGAGTCTTTAATGATGGGGGTCTTGGTTCCGGTCTCATACACCAGATATTTGAGCTTTGTGGCCTGAGTGCCGTCGGCAAACACCTTGCGCGGACCGTTGGCAGCCACCTTGCGGACGCTGATGCCAGTGGGCAGCTGCACGCTGAACGTTGCCACTGTCGGCTGGCCCTTGGTGGGCTCGTTTAACTCATCGTTGGAACATGATGTGCCCAGCAGCAGCGCCGCCAAGGCCATCATCGAAAAAATCTTCGTTTTCATTTTGGTTTGTTTTTAATATGTGTTCAAATTACGTTACTTTTTCCTTATAGCTCTTTGTGCCATGGTTTTCAATAAGTTCTATGCGTGCAAAAGGGGCTACAGAAAAACGCTACAAATATATTCAACAGAACACTAAAAAACCAAAAATAAAAGGCTAAAAAAAAAAATGCTTTGTTAAGGTTAGTTAATTTTCATAACATCTACGCCCTTTTTTTGATAGTGCCATAGCATCAGAAGCCTACCACAGATTTTCACAGATAGTTTTTTTTCGACAAAAAGGCACGCAGGTGGCAGCGGGGGCTTTTCGACAAAAAGACAAAAAGACATATTTTTTAGTCTTTTCACCTAAATAAACCTGTGATATCTGTGGGAAATTTTGAGGTGTGGGCCGCGGCTGAATCAGGGCTCTTGTTGCGGGCTGCGGCGCTGGGCATTGCCGTCGGGGTCGACTATAATGGTGCGGTTATGCTCATAGTCTTTTTGGGCCTGACGCTTGGCCTCGTCGGCACGTTTGGCCTGCTCAATGTTTTGAATGATGCGTTCTTCATTGCTTTTGCGGCCCATGTTCAGGCGCCACCGCAGCAGTGCCACAAAGCCTGCAGCCAACACAATCCACACAACATAGTTGGCAAAATCGAAGTCGCTGAGCAGAATAAAATTGGTCATATCGAGTTATGGATTAGGTTTATATGCGCAAATGTAAGCATTTGTAGCGTCATTACGTAGCCAAATGCCAAAAAAAATCACACGAGCATAAAAAAACCGCACTGACACTGTGCATCAATGCGGTTGCTTGAGCCTCTTGTCGGATTCGAACCAACGACCCCGAGATTACAAATCACGTGCTCTGGCCAACTGAGCTAAAGAGGCAAGA
>CALBLR010000059.1 GCA_937896015.1 uncultured Prevotellaceae bacterium
GCCGACCTGCATCTGGCGGCCGACGCCGCCACGGCAAGCGACGACAACAATCCACTATAAATCCACACCCACCTGCTAATAAAATGTTTATGAAAAGGATTTTAGCAACAGTTTTATCAATTATCACAATCACACTAATGATGAACGCTGACAACGTATTTTTTCACGAGTTTCAAACCACCCACGGGGCGATTCCGTTTGACCGGATCACCACCGCCGACTTCGAGCCTGCCATTATGCAGGGCATAAAGGAACACAACGCCGAGGTGGAGGCCATTGCCAACCAGACGGCGGCACCCACATTCGAAAACACCATTGTGGCCCTTGAGCGCGCGGGCAAGACGCTTAACCGCGTGCTCAACGTGTTCTACCCGCTGCTGTCGGCCAACGCCGACGACTCGCTGCTGGCCGTGTCGAACCGCGTGGCCCCCATACTGTCGGAGCACTCCAACGGCATCACGCTCAACGAGAAGCTGTGGCAGCGCATCAAGCAGGTGCACGCCACCTTCGACCGCAGCAAGCACGACGCTGAGGACTACATGCTTCTGAAGAGCACCTACGAGTCGTTTGTGCGCAGCGGCGCCGCCCTTGAGGGTGCCGCCCGCGACAAATACAAGGAGCTGAGCAAGCACCTCACCGAGGCCTCGCTCAAGTTTGAGCAGAACGCGCTCAAAGCCACCAGCGCCGAGCGCCTTGTGCTCGACGAGGCCGACCTGGCCGGCCTGCCAGAGAGTGCCATTGAGGCCGCGCGCGCCGCAGCGCAGGAGGCCGGGCTGGAAGGCAAATACGTGATCACGCTGCACGCCCCCAGCTACATGGCATTCATGAAGTACTCGTCGCGCCGCGACCTGCGCGAGAAGCTCTACCGCCTCTACAACACCCAGTGCACCAGCGGCCAGTACAGCAACCTGGATGTAATGAAGGACATAGCCAACACCCGCCTGGCCATTGCCAACCTGCTGGGATTCAAAACCTATGCCGACTACCATCTGCAAGACATGATGGCCGAAAACACGGCCAACGTGTATGACATGCTGGGCAAGCTCAAAGCCGCCTACCTGCCCGTGCAGAAGGCCGACATGAAAGAGCTCACAGCCTATGCATCGAAGCTGGAGGGCAAAAAGGTTGAAATCATGCCTTGGGACTACTCCTATTATTCCAATAAGGAAAAGGACGAGAAATACAAGGTGAACGACGAGCTGCTGCGCCCCTACTTTGAACTTGGCAACGTGACCCGCGGCATCTTTGGGCTGGCCACGCGCCTATATGGCCTGCACTTCACCGAGAACCACGACGCGCAGGTGTTCAACCCCGAGATGAAGGTGTATGACGTGACCGACGAGAGCGGCAAATGGATGGGCATGCTCTACACCGACTTCTTTCCGCGCAGCACCAAGCAGAGCGGCGCATGGATGACCAACTTCCGCGAGCAGTATGTCGATGCCGACGGCAACGACATACGCCCCATAGTGACGCTGACGATGAACTTCACCCGCCCCACCGACACCAAGCCGTCGCTGCTCACCTACTATGAGGTGGAGACATTCATCCACGAGTTCGGGCACGGCCTGCACAGCCTGCTGTCGCGCTGCAAATATGTGTCGACGTCGGGCACCAACGTGTATCGCGACTTCGTGGAGCTGCCGTCGCAGTTCAACGAGAACTTCCTCACCGAACGCGAGTTTCTCGACAGCTTTGCCAAGCACTACCTGACGGGCGAGCCCATTCCGCAGGAACTCATCGACAAGGTGGTGGCCTCGGCGCAATACGGTGCCGCCTACTCATGCGTGCGCCAGCTGGGCTTCGGCTACCTCGACATGGCATGGCACACCATCACCAAGCCCTACACGGGCGACCCCTTCAAGTTTGAATACGACGCCACGCGCCCCGTGCAGGTGTTCAAGCCGGTGGAAGGCTGCATAATGTCGCCGCAGTTCACCCACATCTTCTCGGGCGGCTACGCCGCCGGCTACTACGGCTACAAGTGGGCCGAGGTGCTCGATGCCGACGCCTTCTCGAAGTTTAAGGAAGACGGCATCTTCAACCCCGCCACGGCCCACGCATTCCGCGACATAATTCTGTCGCGCGGCGGCACCGAGCCACCGCTGGAGCTGTATAAGCGCTTCCGCGGACGCGGGCCCAAAATCGACGCGCTGCTCAAGCGCGACGGCATTAAGCGCTGACGCGCGTCGCGCCCCCCATTAAAGGGCACTCAAGACAACACAACTGTAAATAAGCGGCTTTTTTCTAAGAAAAGTCGCTTATTGTTTTGTATTTAATTACTATATTTGCGTTAAAATTCAGGATCAAGGCTATGGGCCGGCGCGGCAAGGGACGCTGCGGGCCTCACAGCCTGCATTAACGCATATAAACGCAAGCAAGGATATATATGTCAGAAGGCAACACTACGCACAAGCAGTTTCTGCTGGACTCGCGCTATTTGAGAATGGCACAGATATGGGCCGAGAATTCATACTGCCGCCGCAGGCAGGTGGGCGCGCTCATAGTGAAGGACAAGATGATAATATCCGACGGCTACAACGGCACCCCGGTGGGAGTTGAAAACGTGTGTGAGGACGACGGCAACCACACCAAGGCCTACGTGCTGCACGCCGAAGCCAACGCCATCACCAAAGTGGCGCAGAGCAACAACAGCAGCAGCGGCTCCACACTGTATGTCACGGCATCGCCGTGCATCGAGTGCGCCAAGCTCATAATCCAGGCCGGCATAAGGCGCGTGGTGTTTGGCGAGGTATACCGCCTGACCGACGGCATCGACCTGCTGAAGCGCGCCGGCATTGAATGCGTGCTGCTGGAGCACAACGGCGACGGGG
>CALBLR010000060.1 GCA_937896015.1 uncultured Prevotellaceae bacterium
GCGCAACCACGGCACCGTCCCCATGAGCCAGTATTACGACGCTGCCTACACCGGCGTTGGCGGTGTGGCCGGCGCCACGCAAAACTACACGCAGGGGCGCAGCAGCATCACCGACAGCTACAACGACGGCCATGTGATTGGCCGCTCGAGCACTTCCTATGTGGGCGGCGTGGTTGGCCAGCTGCAAACGGCCGACGTGGCCCGCTGCTTCAATGTGGGCCTCATCAATGGCGTGTCGTCGGTGTCGTCGTCGCTGGGCGAGGGCGGCACCGCCGGTGTGGCGGGCCGTGCCTATGGCGCCACAGTAGCCGACTGCTACAACGGCAACTACGTGATCAATTCCTACGTCACCAACAATGTGGGCGGCATCATAGGCCTTGTGGCCAAGCCTGCCTCGGTAATCAACAATGGCGTGGTGGTGCGCTACGAGAACACCTCAGCCGTCACCCGCAGCTACAACTCGGGCCAGGTGGTGCAGCCTGCCCTCTATGCCAACCAGGGCCTGTGGGGCTCTTGCTATGCCGACACGGTGTTCACCAAGTGCTACTTCGACCGCCAGACCACGGGCAACGAGATAGGCGCCAAACTGGCCTCGATGTCGTGCCTCACCAGTCAGCTGACCACGGCCAAGGGTCTTGACGGCATCAATGATGCCTCGGTGTGGGTCACTGCCGACGGCATGTATCCGCGCCTCAAGGGCTTTGAGGGCGTGACTTCGGCCATCGTGGCCGCCACTCCGGCCTATCTGACCGACGGCGAGACCACGCAGAAGGTGAAGCACAACTTCACAGTGAGCACCGCCGGCGGCGTGAAGTGGAAGGCCTACGACGATGCCAGCCAAACATACGGCTCGCAAAATGCAGCCTTCAAGGTTGACGGCGCCAATGTGTCGCTCAACAGCGTCACCACCAATGGCATAATCGTGGCCATGATGGGCGACGATGCCAAGTTCTACAAGCGGCTTTGGATTAAGATGATCAACCCCAACGGCTTTGCCGGCAGCGGCACCGAGAGCGACCCCTACCTCATAAAGAGCAAGGCCGACCTCATAGAACTGCGCAACGGCATCAACGGCAGCGCGCAGCACTACAAGGGCGAGCACTTCAGGCAGACGGCCGACATCGACCTGGCTCAGGGCGAGGGCGACTTCAGCGGCATTGGCACCGACGGCTACTCAAGCCACATATTCGGCGGCATCTACGACGGCAACGGCCACTCCATCAGCAACCTTGTGATCAACGGCCTGGGTGCCGACAGCAAGGGCAAGGCCTCCAAGACCAACTCCACCGAGTTTGTGGGCCTCTTCGGCTTCATCGAGCAGGGTGCTGTGGTGAAAAACCTCACCATAGCCAGCGGCGACATCGCAGGCTGGCAGTATGCCGGCGGACTGGTGGGCTACAACGACGGCTCGGTGATAAATTGCCGCAACTTTGCCACCGTTAAGACCGCCTATGCCTACTCGGCCGGCATTGCCGGCTATCAGAGCGCCAATGGCGTGGTGAGCGGCTGCTACAATGGCGGCACCGTGACCGCCGGGCGCTACTACTCGGCCGGCATCGTGGGCTTCAACTGCGGCCGCGTGACTGCATGCCAGAACGCAGGCCTCGTGAATGCGGCCTATGTCAACCCCTACAAGCCATCGGGTCAGCGCTATGCAGCCGGCATCGTGGCCCAGAACTACGGAGCAAGCGAGGTGAGCAGCTGCGTTAACTCGGGCACCGTCACTGCTCCGCTCGGCGTGGCCGGCATCACTCTGCAGCTTGGTGTCAGCGGTGAGTCGCTGCTCAAGGGCAACCTTAACTATGGCATGGTCACAGCCGAGGAGCCGAGCGACATTAATGGTGCTATTCTGGGTACCGCTGCGGCTGCCGGCTCAACCGTGACTGGCAACTGCTTCGATTCGCAAATCAACTGGCAGGGAGCCGTGGCCATGACCGACGGCGAGGGCATGGAGCCTCTCACCACTGCTGCTCTCACCAGTGGCAAGGCCGTTAGCGGCCTCGATGCTTCGCTCTTCGATTTCGCCGCCGGCGTGTATCCGGCGCTCAAGGCATTCAAGGCCGAGCCGGCCGTCGACGCAGCGCGCCGCATGGTGCTTACGCTTGGCAGCGGCCAGACCACCGACGATGTCACATCCGACGCCTCTGTGGCCTCGTTCAGCGGCCTCAGCTGGTCGCTCACTCGCGGCGACAAGTTCTCGCTGAGCGGCAACACTCTTAAGCTCAGCATTAGCGATGCCGACAAGGTGTCGGCCCGCGACACGCTCACCGCTTCCCTTGGCGCCTACACCAAGGTGCTGCCGCTGCGCGCAATGCCAGTGCTGTTTGCCGGCAAGGGCACGGCCAGCGACCCGTATCAGATTGCCTCCAAGGCCGACATGCAGGCCCTCGCGTCGTCGACCACCGACGACGGCTGCACCTACAACGGCCGCTACTTTAAGGTGATGAACGACATCGACTTTGGCTCCGACCTCTATAGTCCCATTGCATGGGGCTCAACCAAGTTTAATGCCGACTTCGACGGCAACGGCAAGCAGTTCCTGAATGTGACTTACGGCAACCAGTCAACCCAATACGTGGCCATGTTTGGCGAGGTGGGCGCCAAGGCCCGTCTGCACGACTTCACTCTGGCCAGCGGCTCGATAGGCGCGGCCGGCTACACTGCCGGCATCGCTGCCGAGGTGTTTGGCACCGTTGAGAACGTGGTCAACAAGGCCGAGGTGACAACGCTTAAAAACGGCTATCTGGCTGGCATCGCCGCCATAGTGAAAAAGGGCGGCCGACTCATCAACTGCCGTAACGAAGGCGCCATCACGCCCACGGCCAACTACGCTGCCGGCGTGGCCTACAGCGTGGAGCAGGGCGGTCTGGTTGACGGCTGCGTCAACGTGGCCGACATCACCAGCGCCAAAGATTACCTTGGCGGCGTGGTGGCCACCAGCGCCGGCATGGTGCGCAACTGTGTGAACCGCGGCGCCATAAGTGGCAAGACCAATGTGGGCGGCGTGATTGGTGCCGTGGCCGGTGCCGACAGCACTGTCAGCTGCCGCAACGAGGGCGCAGTCACGGCGTCGGCCGGACGCGTGGGCGGCATAGTGGGCTACAAGAGTGCCACTGCCGACCCGAGTGTGCTCATCAACTGTCTCAACACTGGTCTCATCACCAGTGCCAAGGGCGCAGTGGGCGGTGTGGCCGGACGCATGCAGGAGGGCACGTATGCCTATGGCTGCGGCAACAGCGGAGAGGTGGTCAACACTGGCTCGACTTACACCGGCGGCGTGTTTGGCTCGCTCGAGAGCATTGCCGCCAAGCCGTCGCTGGCTCAGGGCTGCTACAACACCGGCAAGGTGACCAATAGCGGCAACGGCAGCTACACGGGCGGTGTGTCGGGCAACACCAACCAGAACACTAACTACATCGACTGCTTCAACACCGCCGACGTCTATTCGGGCGGCAACTATGTGGGCGGCATCTCAAGCGGCCTCAGCGGCAAGGTGGTGCACTGCTACAACACCGGCAACGTGGTGGCCAAGGGCATCGCCGTGGGCGGCCTCTCGGGCCTTGGCTGGGCCGAGGTGTACGAAAGCTACAACTTGGGTGATGTCACATCGACCGACGGCGACAGCAAGAATGGTGTGGCCGGTGGCCTTTGGGGCTACGGCCGCGTTAAGTTCTACAATTGCTACAACATGGGAACCGTCACCGGCAAGTCATACACCGGCGGCATATCGGGCGGCGTGGCCGACGACTTCACGGTGGTCAACACCTATAATGCCGGCCGGCTCGTGGTGACCGACACCGCCACCTGCGGTCAAATTGCCCCTGGCGGCGACTACAAGATTACTGTGAGCAACGCCTACTACGACACCGACGTCAACGGCTTCGGTCCGATTTCAAATGTCGACTCGCTCGCCTCTGGCGTCACAACCCGCTCGCTTGCGCTCACCAACCTCTGCGACACGGCCTTTGTCGTGGCTCCGGGCATGTATCCTACCCTGGCAGCGTTCCAAAGCGACACGCTTGCCAACTGGTTTGCCGCTGTGCCCGTTGTGGCTCAGGGCGACAGCTACGGCCACATCAGCTCGGCCTTCACGGTGGGCACGCCTGCCGGCACCGAGTGGACCATGAGCGGCAACCTGTTCATTAACGGCAACACCGTCGACAGCAATGCCGAGGGCGACTCGTGGATTACAAAGACCTATGGCCCGCACACGCGCACCTACACCTTGCACATCGACCGCGCCACAGGCATCGACGGCACTGTGGCCGACGCCGCGCTCAAGTCGCGCGTCTACTACACGGTGTCGGGCATCAGCCTTGGAGCGGTGCGCCCAAGCTCGGCTGGCGCCTACGTTGAGCGCAGCGTCTACAGCAACGGCGCTGTACGCTCGCGCGTGATAGTGGTGCGCTAACCGCACACAATTCCCCTACACAAATTACAGAGGCGTGAAACCTGCCATGGGTTTCACGCCTCTGTTGTTTTCTTTCGGATAGATAATCACAGGGTAAGGCGCATCTGATGCCACGGCACCCCGCCGTGCACCGAGGCCGACAGCCCCTCGTCGCGAAATCCGAATTGCTCGTAAAACGCAATTTTCGCCACTTTGCACGTCAGCACCACGCCGCGCCTTCCCTCGGCCCGCGCCTGGTCGACGACGCGCCGCAGCAGCCTTCCGGCCAGTCCCTGCCGCTGGCAGCTGGGGTGGGTGGCCACACCGAATATCATTTGCCACTCGCCCTTTTGCTCATTGTGGTAGCCGGGTGAGTCATACATCGGGTCGGCGAGGTCGCGCTCAATGGTCACAGGGCCGTTCACCATCGACACGATTTGCCCATCGCGCTCTGCCACCCAAAAGTGGGTGGGGTAGGTGGCCAGCCGCCACTGCATCGACTCGCGCCCAGCCGCCTCGGCGGGCGGGAAGCACGCTGCCTCGAGTGCGGTTACCGCCTCAAGGTCGGCTGCCGAGGCCATGCGAATCAAATCTCCATAAATGTCCATGCTGCAAAGTTAGCCATTTTTCGTTAAATCCGCTGTTGTCCTGTATGCTTCGCCCAAAAGTTGGCGAAAATAGGGTGTGGTGTGGAATTTGTTTTCTTTCGGAGAAACTCGTAAATTTGTATACAACCAAAAAAATAAACAATTGGCAGAAATGACTATGAAGGTAAGAGACATAGCAAGTGCAATCGAGGCGTTTGCCCCTCTGTGCTTGCAGGAAGACTACGACAACGCGGGCATCCAGGTGGGTGACCCCGACAGCGAAGTGGGGTCGGTGCTGCTATGCACCGATGTCACCGAGGCTGTGGTCGACGAGGCCATAAGCCGCGGCGCGGGCATGGTGGTGTCGCACCACCCGCTCATATTCCGCGGACTCAAGAAGATTGCCGGCCGCACGCCCGTTGAGCGTATGGTGGCCAAGGCCATAAAGCATGGCGTGGCCATCTACAGCGCGCACACCAATATCGACAACGCCCGTGGCGGTGTCAGTTTTAAGATGGCCGAGAAGTTGGGCCTGACCGGTGTTGAGGTTCTCGACAAGCAGTGCGGCACGCTTCGCAAGGTGGTGGTGTATGTGCCCACCGCTCAGGCCGATGCCGTGGAGCAGGCCATGTGGCAGGCCGGGGCAGGCCGCCTGGGCGACTACGACTCGTGCAGCTACCGCCTCAGCGGTGAGGGCCGCTATCGCGCCCTCGGCGGCGCCACCCCGTTTGCCGGTGCGGTGGGCGAACACCACGTCGAGCCCGAGGTGCGCGTTGAGGTGCTCGCCCACAAGTCGCGCTGCGCATCGGTGATAGCGGCAATGCTTGCCGCACACCCCTACGAGGAGCCGGCGTTCGATGTCATTGCCCTCGACAATGCCGACCGCTACAGCGGCTCGGGCGTGGTGGGCAGCATCAGTCCCGAGCCGGCCATGCAGTTCCTCAGTCGGCTTAAGCGCACCTTTGGCGCTGCTGCGGTGCGCTACAGCGGCCACGCCGAGGGTCGCACCATATCGCGCGTGGCCCTGTGCGGCGGCGCGGGCTCGTTTCTTGTGGGCAGCGCCATTGCCGCAGGGGCCGACGTGCTGGTGACTGGCGACATGAAGTATCACGACTTTCAGGGCAACGAAGACCGCATAATTCTCGCCGACATAGGCCACTATGAAAGTGAGCAATACACAAAAGAGATTTTTTGTGACATTATTAAGAAAAAAAATCCTAACTTTGCAGTCTATTTCGCACAGAGCGAAGAAAATCAGATAAAATATTTGTAATAACAAGCTATGGCTACAAAACAAGAAAAAGAACTTACGGTAGAGGAACGCCTGAAGCTGCTCTATCAGCTGCAGACCATTCTCTCTGAAATCGACCGCATCAAGACCCTGCGTGGCGAGCTGCCACTTGAGGTTCAGGACTTGGAAGATGAGATTGCCGGACTTGAGACCCGCCTCACCAACTATGGCAACGAGGTCGCTGAGCTCAAGAAAAGCATCGACGGCTACCATGCCGCCATCGACGAGGCGTCGAAGCTCATCGACAAGTACACTCACGACCAGGACAACGTGCATAACAACCGTGAGTACGACTATCTGACCAAGGAAATTGAGTATCAGCAGCTCAACATCGACCTTGCCGACAAGCGCATTCGCGAGGCTTCGCAGAAAATCGAAAATGTGAACCGCGACATCGAGGAGGTGAAGACACAGCTTGAGGACAGCAACCACGTGCTGGGCGAGAAAAAAGGCGAACTTAGCGACATCGTGAACGAAACCCGCCAGGACGAGGAGAAGCTGCGCGAAAAAGCCAAGAAACTCGAAGGTAAAATCGACACACGCCTGCTCACCGCATTCAAGCGCATTCGCAAGAACGCACACAACGGCCTTGGCGTGGTCTACGTGCAGCGCTATTCGTGCGGCGGCTGCTTCAACCGCATTCCCGACCAGCGCCGCATGGAAATTAAAATGCACAAGAAAATCATCGTGTGCGAGTATTGCGGCCGCATCCTCATCGACCCCGAAATTGCCGGCCTTACCGACGTTGAAGCTAAAAACGTTGAGCCCTCAAAGACCAAGGAGACGAAGTCGAAGGCCAAGAAGTAAGTTCTCATCGACACATATCACACGGCACGCGCCATCGACGACTCAGCCCTCAGCGGCTTGGGTGAACGGGGCACGCCGCCGGCAGACGCCTAACGGGCCGGCTGCGCAATCACCACCGATTGCCAGCCGGCCCGTATTATTTTCTTAATTGTCCGCCCGCATGCAAATGCCTTATGTGGCTGAACGGCTTGCGGAAAGGATTGGAGGGGATGGAAGGACTCCCGACTAAGACCCATATAAAAAAGTAAATCCTAGACTCAGCGTCCAGGATTGCTTAACTAATTAACCTTCTAATACCATTAACATAAACCTTAAACAATGAAAAAACGTAACCGTCATCACGACGCTTAGAATTTCATAACCTTAAAAACTAATACCATGAAAAACCGATGCAAAAGTAGTGTAAATATGTTATGCAACATAATTATCCGGCAAGTTTTTCTTTGATTTAACCTAATTTTAACACATTGACCAATATAAAAGCATGCTGGATACATATTTTAAGAAATACTGCCACGTGACGTAAGCCCGATGGCTACACATTACCCGTTTCCAAGCTGAGTGGCTTCACAATGGCTATCAAATGTGGGTAATGAGTAAGAAACTTAAGGCTTTAAGCCATAAAAACGTTGGGAAATATAAATTCTTTTAAATAAATTTGTAGCGGTAAGAAACATAACCAATTAAATCATAACAAACCGATTCAGCTATGAGACTAAAAACTCTTTCAGGAATGCTCCTGGCTGCCGCCTTGGCCGCCGTCTGCTGTGTGCAGGCTCGCGCGGGCGATGAGCCATCGGGCTTCCACCCACAGGCCGCCGAGGGAAAGCAGGCGGCAAGAATCGAACAGTCGGCACCGCATGGCGGCGTCTCCCTCTCCGAAGGCCCTGTGCAGCCGGCACGGCCAGCCAAGGTGGCTGGCAAGCGAGCCTTCGAGCTTACTTCGGCTGTCACTATGGCCGAGTTCGACTACACCAGCGATGGCGAACGACAGCTTGGCGAGTGCCTTGTCACCGTCACCCCCACTGGCACTGGCAAGGCCGAAATCAGTGGCTTGTGGTCGCGCCCAGT
>CALBLR010000061.1 GCA_937896015.1 uncultured Prevotellaceae bacterium
GCGCTCTTTCACACGGCTGCCGCACACACAAAAAAACTTAAATTCCCGGCTGCCGCAGTGCCCGGCTTGTTATGTGGGCAAAAAAATAGCGGAACAAACCATAATGGCCTGTCCGCTTAATGACTTTCACAAGCTAATGCGTGTCCGTGTGATTACTTGTACACAGTGTCGCTCACGCTCAGGCTGTAGCGGCCCTTTGCGCGGCGGCGTGCCAATACCTTGCGGCCATCGGCTGTGGCCATGCGATGACGGAAACCGTGCTTGTTAGCTTTCTTTCTGTTCGAGGGTTGGAATGTTCTTTTCATTTCTTATCTTACTTTTGTTTTTTGCAATATTGGTCTGCAAAAGTAGTCACTTTTTTGAAATTAAGCAAGCCAGCCACTATTTTTGCCCCAAAGTTTTTGCAAATTTTCTATGTTTCAATTAATTTTGCATCGTTTTTTGTGTGGCAATACATAAGAATATATAACAACAACACATAACTCAATATTATTTTAGAAAGAATATGATTAACGCTCAAGACATTAAAATTGGAACATGCATCCGCATGGACGGCCGTCTGTATTTCTGCATCGATTTTCTCCACGTTAAGCCTGGCAAGGGCAACACCTTCATGCGCACCAAGCTGAAGGACGTGGTCGACGGCCGCGTGCTGGAGCGCCGCTTCAACATTGGCGAGAAGCTGGAGGACGTGCGCGTTGAGCACCGCCCCTACCAGTACCTCTATGCCGATGGCGAGGACGCAATCTTCATGAACCAGGAGACATATGAGCAGATTCCAATCAACCGTGCTGTCATCACAGGCGTTGATTTCATGAAAGAGGGCGACGTGGTCGACGTGGTTGCCGACGCCTCTACCGAGTCGGTGCTCTTTGCCGAGATGCCCGTTAAGACCCGCCTCAAAGTCACCTACACCGAGCCCGGCGTGAAGGGCGACACCGCCACCAACACACTCAAGCCCGCCACCGTCGAGACTGGCGCCACAGTGCGTGTGCCCCTGTTTATCAACACCGACGAACTCATCGAGGTCGACACCCGCGACGGTTCTTACGTGGGCCGCGTGCGCGAGTAAAGCAGGGCGACAGTAGAAAAATATTTTTCTCATAAGCAGCGCCGATCCCCCCTGTCAGGGAGTGTCGGCGCTGCTCGTTGTTTTTTCACGGCCCGCAAGCCCCGATGTTAATAACATGATGATAAATTCAGCTCCCACGCCGATTGCCGTGCCGCCAAAAGGTGATAACTTTGCAGCGCAGCAATGCAGCACCCCCCCCCAGAAAAAAGGACGGGACGCTCGACATTAAACTTTCATCGTTCAACATTATAAACATTACATAAAGAATGGCATTAGACGAAATGGCAAAAGACCACGACCGCCGCGTGATTGCCTCGATGCGCAAGCCGCGACCCGAAAAGGAGACGCTTAGCGAACTCGGCAAAAAACAGCCACAGGACACCGAAGTTGAGGAGGCCGTGCTGGGCGCCCTCATGCTCGAGAAGGACGCCTACTCGGTGGTGTGCGACATCCTGAAGCCAGAGTGCTTCTACGAATATGCCAACCAAGTGATATATGAGGCCATACAGTCGCTGGGCGTAAAGCAGCGGCCCATCGACATGCTCACCGTCACCGAGGAGCTGCGGAAGCAGGGCAACCTCGAGAAGGCCGGCGGCGCAGTGCGCATCTCCGAGCTCACATCGCGCGTGTCGTCGGCCGCCAACGTGGAATACCACGCCCGCATCATTGCGCAGAAATATCTGGCGCGCGAACTCATCACCTACAGCTCGCAGATTGGCACGCTGGCCTTCGACGAGACTATCGACGTTTACGACCTCATGCAGGAGGCCGAGGGCAAGCTTTTCGAAATCTCGAAAAACACCCTTAAGCGCGATGTGGTGCAAATTGACCCGGTGATAAGCGAGGCCATAGCCAAAATCCAGGAGGCGTCGAACCGCGCCGACGGCCTCAGCGGTCTGCAGACGGGATTTCACGACCTCGACAAAATCACGTCGGGATGGCAAAACAGCGACCTCATCATCATCGCCGCACGTCCCGCAATGGGTAAGACGGCTTTTGTGCTGTCGATGGCCAAAAACATGGCCGTAGACCTCAACGAGCCAGTGGCCATATTCTCGCTCGAGATGTCGAACCTCCAGCTTGTGAACCGCCTCATAAGCAACGTGTGCGAAATCGAGGGCGAGAAAATCAAGAGCGGACAGCTGTCGCAGCTTGAGTGGGACCAACTGATGGGACGCATCAAAAACCTCTATTCCGCCCCTCTCTACATCGACGACACCCCCTCGCTGTCGATATTCGAGCTGCGCACCAAGGCCCGCCGCCTCGTGCGCGAGCACCACGTGCAAATCATCATCATCGACTACCTGCAGCTGATGAACGCCACCGGACTCAAGTTTGGCAGCCGCGAGCAGGAGGTGAGCACCATCTCGCGCTCGCTCAAGCAGCTGGCCAAGGAACTTAACATCCCCATCATTGCCCTGTCGCAGCTCAACCGCTCCACCGAGCAGCGCGACGACAAGCGCCCGCAGCTCAGCGACCTCCGCGAGTCGGGCGCCATCGAGCAGGATGCCGACATCGTGTGCTTCATTCACCGCCCCGAGTACTACACCAAGTCGGGCGAGGACGCCGAGGGCCGCGACATTCGCGGCAAGGCCGAGTTCATCATTGCCAAGCACCGTAGCGGTGCCGTCGACACGGTGGACATGCGGTTCCGCAAAAACTTCGCCAAATTCGAAAACTGGGAGGAGGGCAACCTCAACGCCGACTTCGAGCAGGGCGGCACTTTTGAGTCGAAGATGAACTCAATGCCCGTAGGCGACGATGCTCCCATGCCGCCCATTGGCGGCATTCCGCCGGCTGGCGGCGCCAGCTTCATGCCCGACAGCGGCGAAACCCAGCCGCCATTCTAACTTTCCAAAACGTCACAAATATGAATAGCGACAACAACAATATGAAGTTCAAAATGCTGTTTGTGTGCCTGGGCAACATATGCCGCTCGCCGGCCGCCCAGGGCGTGATGCAGCGGCTCATCGACGAGCGTGGCCTCACCGACAGATTCCTGCTCGACTCGGCCGGCACCTACGGCGGCCACGCAGGCAGCCTGCCCGACCGCCGCATGCGCGTGCATGCCCTGCGCCGCGGCTACGACCTTACCCACCGCAGCCGCCGCGTCACTGGCAGCGACCTTGAAGACTTCGACATGATAGTGGCCATGGATGCCGGCAACGAGCGCGACTTGCGCCAGATGGCCGCCACGCCCAGTGAGGCCCGAAAAATAGTGATGATTGGCAGCTACATCAAGCAGAATCCGCACTACGACTACGTGCCCGACCCCTACTACGAAGGCTCGGAAGGCTTCGAACTCGTGCTCGACCTGCTTGAAGACGCCTGCCTCAACCTGCTCAACGCAGCGCTAAGCACCCTCAACTTTCAACCGTAAACTTTCAACCGTAAACTTTCAACATTAAACTTTACAAAAAAATGAATAAACTAACGCTCGCGGCAGCAGCCGCCCTCTCGACCCTCACAGTGGCCTCGGCTGCCCAGCCGCCAGTGCAGGTGCGCTGGGAAATGGGCCGCAACGGAGTCCAAAAAGGATACTACAGCTCACGCTTCGTGATTAAAAACACCAGCGGCAGCCGGCTTGCCGCCAACTGGCAGTTCTTCTTCAACCAGTTCTCGCGCCGTCTGCGGCTGCCCGAAGGCAGCCCCGTAGACGTCGATGAGGTGTCAACCACCTACTACCGAGTGCGTCCCAACAGCCGCTACAAGGCCATTGCCGCCGGCGACTCGATAGTGGTCGACATGCTCATGCGTGGCACTATGGTCAACGTCAGCTACCGCCCCATGGGCGGCCACATTGTGGTTGACGGCGACACCGCCCATCCCGTGCCGGTGCAAATAGCCTACACCACACTCGACGATCCCAGCCAGTGGGACATGCGCTCCGACTATCCCGACGGCAACCGCGTCTATGCCCAAAACGAGTCGCTCGCCACCGCTGCCCGCACATCGGCCGTCACCGGCACCCCCTACGACCTGATGCCATCGCTCAAAAGTGTCGCTCTCACCGGCGGCAACACTGTGCTGCCCACAGCCGTCGCTGTCAAAAGCCCAGTCCGGACGGTGCAACCTCCCTTTGCCCCCCCTATCTTG
>CALBLR010000062.1 GCA_937896015.1 uncultured Prevotellaceae bacterium
TCTTCAGATACTCAACCGTGGCCGCCTTGCTCGCCGGGCAGGCGAGCCGCGCCTTCACCAGCTTGCGGAACACTTCGTCATCTACTCTGTTGAAGCCGATTCTGTTAAAGACCTGGTCTAATATAATGTCCGCCCCATTGATGGAGATGTTGGTAATGCACGCAAGCATCCGCTCTGCTTCGGCGGCCTCCGCCTCTGCCTTCTTGCGTTCCTCGCCGAAGAGGTCAAGACGGGGATGGCGACGGGCGAATTCCCTGTCAATCCATTCTTTCCCTTTCGCCACCAAGGCGTCCAACTCTTCAGACTTGCGTGATATGCCAATAGTGGCGAGTTCTCTGTAGCTGCCACGGTTTTTTTCTGCCACAACCACGCTCACTGTCCCCGACCTATTTCTTTTGCGCTTGGCAAACATATAAAATGGCTTTGCGTACCCCAAAATCGGGGTACGCAAAATTACAAAATATTACCAATCAAATAGTTATAAAATACCATTTTTTTGAGTGACGAAGTCAGGGGCTCACTGCTTTCGGCTTGCCCGGCAGTGGTGTTTGCCTTGCATGGCGATGCGGCCCAAGAGCAAAAATTGCAGTAGATGGCAGCCAGTGTAAGTAGTCCAATAGCTTTTTTCATTCTGATCGTAATTAGTAAGTTGAAAAAATAATGTTGTTTTATTCGTAACTATTTGTGCATTAGGCATAGATATGCCTCTTAAATAAGCTTGTGCCAAAAGTGGTGCAAAGGTAAAATCGAACAACAATAAACACAATTGATGGTCGTGGCTATTGATGCCACGCATTTGTGGCAGTTTCGGCCACGCTTGTGTTTGCCTAAAAAAACGAGGAGGTTTGCGGTGGGTTTGTCAGGTTTTTAGTTGGTGTTTTCGTCTATGAACAAATATGTATCAGGACCAATATGGGGATACAGATATGAGTTGTGTTTGTCTTATCCGTTGGTTTTCCAATATTCTGTCTTGTTGCTGCCGATGCGAGTAAGCAGTCCAACTTCTTTGAGTTTTGAAATATGCTTTTTTACCATTCGTTCACTGATTCCAGTTTGTTCAGCCAATTTGGCACTTGTTTGCGAACCGTCATCTTTCAGCAAGGCATAGATATTCCAAGCCACACAAGGCAAATTTGGGAAAGCCCTGCGTAATTTATTGGGAACTTTATTGGGAACTTCATGTAGCAGATTTCCTTTGTGTGTTTTGAGGGTTTTTTGTATTTCTCCAAGCATGAAGTCGATGAAAGGCCCTGATTGCCCAATGGCCGAACTTGCCGATATGGCATCGTAATACTGTTGTTGGTTGGCATACACTATGTTTTCCACAGGCAGATGCTCAAAAATTGGGTTTGGTTTGTTCAGTATCAGCGACTGCCACAGCCGACCCATGCGTCCGTTGCCATCGGTGAACGGATGAATAAACTCAAACTCATAGTGAAACACGCATGAGCGAATTAGCAGATGGTCGCTACTGTGTTTAAGCCAGTCAAACAGGTCTGCCATAAGTTGTGGCACTCTTTCGGCGGGCGGGGCAATGGCTCACAGCCACGCTTTGAAAACACACCCACACCACCGCTGCGATAATGTCCTGCATTGTCAACAAGAGCTTGCATCATAATGCGATGGGCCCTAAGCAAGTCCTTAACCTTAAAAGCATCGAATGTTGAAGAAGCATCATATGCTGCAATGGCATTTTTCACTTCTTGTATTTGCCGTAATGGTGCCACCACGGTCTTCCCGTTCACTATGTCGCGCACCTGTCCCTCATTTAAGGTGTTGCCTTCAATAGCGAGCGAACTGTGTATGGTCTTAATTTTGTTGACCTTACGCAGCAATAAAGCGTCCTCTTGCTCCATGCGAATGGCATAGCGCTCTACGAGTTGTGAAATGTTGGCTATCTTGTTGATGGCTTCCGACGATACGATGAATGGTGGCGTATACATTGGCTCGTTGCGTTTTTAGAGATATAAGGAGGTGTTATGTTGCCGCCTTGTTATGTTATACGTGTACAAATTTAGTGATAAAATCTTGGTAAATAAAGGTTGGGGGCTACTAAAAACACTTGTTTGCGGGCAAAAAAAAGCAAATAATCGTGGGAACTGTTTCGTGCGGTTTGGCGGATTTTAGTTAGCTTTGTGATGCAAATTATGGCTTTGGACTAAATTAAGAATCATAAACCGCATAGCAATGATGAGAAAGATCAGTTTTTTTAGGTTTGGCCGTGCCTTGAGGGGCATGGCCGCCGCTGCCGCTGTGGCGGCTGCGGCATGGGCGCAGGCCGCCAATCCTGTGGCCGCGCCCGGAGCCACTGTGGTGAGCGGCAACGCGCGCTTCACAGTGCTCACTTCGGGCATGGTGCGCATGGAGTGGGACTCGGCCGCGCACTTCACCGACGATGCCTCGCTGCTGGTGGAAAACCGCCGGCTGCCAGTGCCAAAATACAAGTGCCGCACTGCGGGCAAGTGGCTCACCATCGCCACCGACGAGATTGAGCTGCGCTACCGCACGGGGAGTGGCCGCTTTGGCCGCGACAACCTGAGTATCGCCTACACCGCTCCCGGCGGCAAGCGCGCCCTGTGGCACTGGGGCGACAAGCAGAGCCAGAACCTGAAGGGCACCAGCCGCACGCTCGACACCTACAACGGCTCGTATTCGGCCCGGCACAAGCGCACGCTGCCCATGGAAGACGGATTGCTGGCTCGCGACGGCTGGACGGTGATTGACGACTCGCACAATTTGCTGTTTGACAACGACACCACCTGGCGCTGGGTGAAGGCGCGCCCCGACACCACTGGCGTGCAGGATGCCTACTTCATGGCCTATGGCCACGACTACAAGCGCGCCATTGGCGACTACACACGCATTGCCGGCAAGGTGCCCCTGCCGCCCAAATACACGTTCGGCTTCTGGTGGTCGCGCTACTGGAACTACAGCGACAACGACCTGCGCACGCTGGTGGGCAACTTCCGCCGCTACGACATTCCCATCGATGTGCTGGTGATTGACATGGACTGGCACGAGACCGACAGTCTCTACCTGAAGCCCGTGCGCAAGGACGAGTCGGGCAGCAAGCTGCACTGGACGGGATGGACGTGGGAGAAGCACTACTTCCCCAGCCCCGAGAACTTTCTTAAATGGACCGACAAGCAGGACCTTAAGACAACACTTAACCTGCATCCGGCATCGGGCATGCCGGCCTTTGAAGAACCATACGGACGCTTCTGCAAGGCCATGGGGATCGACAGCACCACGCGCCAGCGCATACCCTACGAGGGCAGCAACAAGCGGTTTATGACCAGCCTCTTTGATGTGGTGCTCGACCCCATAAGCCGCATGGGAGTGGACTTCTGGTGGCTCGACTGGCAGCAGTTCCTATACGACAAGAAGTATCCCACGCTGAGCAACACGTGGTGGATAAACTATGTGTTCTTCTCGCGCATGGAGCGCACGGGCAGTGTGCGCCCGCTGCTGTATCACCGCTGGGGCGGCTTGGGCAACCACCGCTACCAGATAGGCTTCTCGGGCGATGTGGTGGCCTCGTGGCAGTCGCTGGCCTTCCAGCCGTGGTTCACGTCCACGGCAAGCAATGTGCTCTACAGCTACTGGAGCCACGACATTGGCGGCCACTACCTCTATGCCGACCATCTTGACCCCGACCTGTATGTGCGCTGGGTGCAGTTTGGCACGTTCAGCCCCATGCTGCGTGTGCACAGCAACAAGAACTCGCACCTCAACAAGGACCCCTGGGCCTACGACTACGACCACTTCAACGCCCTGCGCGACGCCATCGACCTGCGCTACCGCCTGGTGCCATACATCTACACCATGGCTCGCCGCACCTATGACACCGGTGTGGGTCTGTGCCGCCCCATGTATTACGACTATCCAGAGGCTGCCGAGGCCTATGCCGACAGCACCCAATACATGTTTGGCGACCAGATGCTGGTGTCGGCCATAGGCACTCCGGCCGACAGCGCAGGCTTGTTCACCGCCAATGTGTGGCTGCCCAAGGGCAACCGCTGGTTTGAGTGGCAGACGGGCACGCTGCTCGACGGCGGCCAGACGCTGAAGCGCAGCTTCAGCCTCAGTGAGTATCCCGTGTATGTGAAGGCTGGTGCTGTGATTCCGCTCTATGGCCGCGAGGTGCGCAACCTGCAGCACGAGGTGAGCGCCTACACCCTTGCCGTGATGCCGGGAGCAAGCGGCGAGGGCACCATATATGAGGACGCCGGCAACGACAAGCAGTATGCCACCCGTTATGCCACCACCCGCGTTACCAACGCCATTGCTGGCCGCACGCAGACCGTGATCATACAGCCCACCCAAGGCTCCTACGACGGCATGCAGCCCACGCGCGACTACACCATTGAACTCTATGGAGCCGAGATGCCCGAAAGCGTGACGGTGGACGGCGTGCGCTACACCTACTCGGCTCTCGACACCACCGCGCTCAACCATGAGTGGCGCTACGATGGCGACCGCCTGGCCGTGGTCATTCCCATGGGCCGCGTGAGCGCATCGGCGACGCACACCGTGACGGTGGCCTACAGCGCCACCCGCAGCGTTAACGTGAACACCGGCATCGTGAGCCGCCTGCGCCGCTATGTGAAGGCCTATTGCGACTACAAGGCCTCGCTCAGGCGCCGCACCAAGGGCTGGAATTGGGTGACCGACGAGATTGGCCGCGTGGAGGAGACTGGCAGGCTGCTGGAATATGAGCCGCAGAATTTCTACGACCATATAAGCTATTTCGAGAATCATGTGGACCACTGCCTTGAGCAGTTCACCTTCGAGCCCGAAAAGCCGAGCAAGAAGTAAAGCGGCGGCAACACCGTCACAAAATTAAACAATCCCCGATCCGTGCATTGGCCGGACCGGGGATTGCTGTGTTCTGTGTGTGTTGTGGCCGTTATGGCACCACTACCTTAATGGTGCGTGAGCCCACTGTCGCCAGATAGACGCCGGCCGAGGCCGGTATGGTGACTGTGGACCCGGCGTTGCGGGTGGCATACACCGCAGCGCCATCGACGCGGTGAACAGCCACTGCGAGGCCCTCGGCACCGCTCACCACTATGGCGCCGTGCTGGGCTGTGACACTCACGTGCTGCCCGCTTATGGCATCAACGCCCGACGGCTGGAATGTGACAGCGTCGCTGAAGCCGCTCTGGCGGTTGCCGTCGTAGTTGGCGCGCACCTTGTAGACGGCTCCGCTGAGTGCGGTGGGGCTGGTGGCGTCGGTAAACTCGGTGGCGGCGGTGGTGCCTATCTTCTCGCCGTTGCGATAAACCTCATAGTTCTGCACGGTGAGTTGCGGCACGGTGAGGTCGTTGAACGAGAGGTCGTCGACAAACATTGCAAAGGCGCCGCTCGACACGCAGTTGACGGCAAAATACCTTGCCCCTTCGGGCAGCGTGTAGCTGAACTCGCCCCACTGCTCTGGCAACTCGATGTAGGGGGCTGCGTGGAGCGGAGTGAAGTGGGCTGGATCGGTGTCGGTTGTAGAGTATAGCACCCGCATGCGCTCCATGGGGGTGTCGTCGGTGGTGAAGCTCTTGGCCCAGAACGAGATGGTCTGGCTGCCGCCGTTGAGCTGAGGTGAAATCAGCCAGTCGTTGTTGGCTGTGTTCACGCTCGATATGGCCATAAACATCTTGTTGCCCGAGTGCGTCTTGCCCTGTTCCCAGATGTCGATGCCCAGTGTGTTGGCGTTGCACACCTGGAATGCCTTAGGCTCGCTCTCGTGCGGATATTTGTCGAGGTCTTTGTTGATGCGGTAGGTAACATCATGGTCGAGGTCGGCCATGGTCCACTCTCCCACTCCGTCGATGGCCCAGTCGGTGTAGCTTTCCACGTCGTCGGTCACGGCGCCGCGGCTCATGGGCGACTGCCAGCTGAGCTTAACACCGCCGCCGGCCTCCTCGAAGGTGAGGGCCTGCGGAACTGGAATCACTGGCTTCACCACTGTGATGTCGGCCGTGAGGCTGTTGTTCTGGGCATTGGCGTCGCCATTGCAGGCCACTGTGGCTTTTACTGTGGTTGCGCCCAGTTTGGTAAGGGTGGCTGTGAGGCTCACCTTTTGCTGTTCGCCGGCAGCCATTGCGCCAATGGCTGCGGTTGCCAGGGTAGAGCCGTCGGGGCCGCTGAGTGTGGCTGTCACACCGCTGGCGGCCTGTGTGCCCGTGTTGGTCACGGCCAACTCATAGCATGCCTTCTCGCCTGCGGCTATGCGCTTGGGGCCGCTGAGCGTGCTGGCCTCCACATCGGTGGCGGCCACATCGGCC
>CALBLR010000063.1 GCA_937896015.1 uncultured Prevotellaceae bacterium
TGAAGTGAGCGAATGCGCGGTTAGCCTCGGCCATGCGGTGCATGTCCTCCTTGCGCTTGTATGCGCCACCCTGTTCGTTATATGCGTCAATGATTTCAGCTGCGAGCTTCTCGGCCATGGTCTTGCCGCCGCGCTTGCGAGCGAAGATGATGAGGTTTTTCATTGATATCGACTCTTTGCGGTCGGGGCGGATTTCAGTAGGCACCTGGAATGTGGCACCGCCCACGCGACGCGACTTAACCTCTACTTGGGGAGTAACCTTCTCAAGGGCGCTCTTCCAGATTTCGAGAGGGGTCTTCTCTTCTTTTGCCATTTTGTTGCCCACCACTTCAAGAGCGGTGTAGAAAATTCGGTATGAGGTGTTCTTCTTACCATCATACATCAGGTGGTTAACGAATTTAGAAACTCGCACGTCACCGAATTTAGGATCGGGAAGGATGATCCTTTTCTTTGGCTTTGCTTTTCTCATTTCTTTTAAAAAAGGATAATAGTTTTAGTCCGCTTGGTTGTTGCTTCTTTTCTTCTTCAACGGCCGACGCTTCGACCATTTACTCAACCATGAAAAAATTCAATCCAATAAAACCAAAAACTAAGTTTAAAAATTTGATTTTGTTGTTTTTAGTAATTCAGCCGTATTGTGCTTGGATTATTTTTTGCCAGCTTTTGGACGCTTTGCGCCATACTTAGAGCGGCGCTGAGTGCGGCCAGCCACGCCGGCGGTGTCGAGTGTGCCGCGCACGATGTGGTAGCGCACACCAGGAAGGTCTTTCACACGTCCGCCGCGCACCATCACGATTGAGTGCTCCTGCAGGTTGTGGCCTTCTCCCGGAATGTAAGAGTTAACCTCTTTGCCGTTTGTCAATCTCACACGTGCAACTTTGCGCATTGCCGAGTTAGGCTTTTTGGGCGTGGTGGTGTAAACACGCACGCACACGCCGCGGCGCTGAGGACATGCGTCCAGAGCAGGCGACTTGCTGGTATACTCCAAAGTTGTACGGCCTTTTCTTACTAATTGCTGAATTGTAGGCATCTTAGTTCTGTTTTACTTTGTTGTTAAATTATTAAATATCAAATAAATTTCAATTCCTTTGCCTTAAGCCCTTACACACACATAACCTCCGCCAAACCAACGGCTTAGCGCAAGTCATCGGGCATTCGGGCCCAAAAGCGTTGCAAAGTTACGCACTAATTGGCTAACTACCAAATGTTTTATAATTTTTCTTTTGCGCACGCAAACTAATACGCGCGCGCGTGCGCGCGTTAGGCCAATCAGTTAGAGGCATTTAACTCCAGCTGATGGCCAAATATCACGGCAACAGATTTAACCAAAATTAAATGGTTTAATATCTTTTAACTCGACTCCACGCGTATCTTTCTCGCTGAGGAGCATTTCGCTGGGCGACACGCGCCAGTCGATGCCCAGGACAGGGTCGTCGAAACGCAGGGTGGCCTCGCTTTGCGGGGCATACACGTTGTCCACCTTATACTGGAACTGGGCCATGTCGCTCAGCACCACAAAGCCGTGGGCAAAGCCGCGAGGTATGAACAGCTGCAGGCCATTGTCGGCCGTAAGCTCCACGGCCACGTGCCTGCCGTATGTGGGGCTGCCGGCGCGCAGGTCGACGGCCACGTCGAGCACAGCGCCGCGCGACACGCGCACCAGCTTGGCCTGGCTGAATTCGCCCTTCTGAAAGTGCAGGCCGCGCAGCACGCCGTGGCTCGACACCGACTCATTGTCCTGAATGAACCGCACCGGACCTATGTGCTGCTCAAACTCGCTTTGCTTAAACGTTTCGCAAAAATAACCGCGGGCGTCGCCAAAGCGCTTTGGCTTCACCACCCACACGCCCTCAATGGGCTGCTTGATAAATTCCATGTCAGTGAATGTTTATATATGTTGTATATTAAATACTAATAATGAACACGCATGCGCGCGAACGCAAGCGCCACGCCTCTCCCCTGCCCCAGGCCGTGGAGCGGCGCTGAATGTCCTTGTGGCTTATCTTAGTTGTACAAAGATAGGAAAAAAACTGATTTTTAAGTAACTTTGCAATGCGCTTGCCCCGCACGCCGAGGCGGCGCTACTGAAAAAAATCTGAGAACAGACAATGCGCAACATCATTTTTTTTGACGACAACGAGGTGCGCAAGGCCCTGCTGCCACTCACCTTCACACGCCCGGCGGCCGAGCTGCGTGTGGGAATAACCACCATAGCCGAGAAGTGGCGGCACATGCTGGGCACGGCCGACGCACGATATTCACACCTCACCGTGCCCTACCTCAAGGCCAAATTTCCGCTCATTGCACTCGAGAGCAACCTGATGGTGGCCGGGCACGTGATCCCCTCCACGCAGATTGCTGCCAAGGCACTTGCGCTCGGCAGCGGCGAGGCCCTGATGGCTGGCGGCGAGCTGGTGGCCTTCAACGGGACTGCGGCCGACTTCGACGCGCGCCGCTTTGCCCGCATTGTGGAGCTTGGCGAGGAGCCGATGGCCATCAGGCGGCCATACGACATATTCACACTCAACGGCCAGGTGCTTGAGAGCGACTTCGCACGCCTCACCAGCGGCCGCAAATCGGCGCCGCTGCCCCCCACGTGCACCGTGATTGGCGACCCATCCCGCATATTCCTTGAGGAAGGGGCAACTGCCGACGGCGCAACGCTCAACTCGCGCCAGGGGTGCATCTACCTGGGCCGCAACGTGGAGGTGATGGAGGGAGCCTGCGTGCGCGGCCCATTTGCCGCCGGCGAGGGCTCGAAGGTGAGAATCGGCGCCAAGGTGTATGGCGCCACCACCCTGGGCCCGCAGTGCAAAATAGGCGGCGAGGTGGAAAACTGCGTGTTCACCGGCTACAGCAACAAGGCCCACGACGGGTATCTGGGCGATGCCGTGGTGGGCGAATGGTGCAACATTGGCGGCGGCACCACGGCCAGCAACCTGAAGAACGACTACAGCGAGATAAAGCTGTGGAACTACGCCTCGCAGCGGTTTGAGCGCACCGGGCTGCAATTCTGCGGCCCAATAATGGGCGACCACTGCAAGACGGGGGTCAACAGCATGCTCAACACCGCCACGGTGCTGGGCGTGGGGGTAAACATTCACGGATCGGGGTTCCCGAGGCCGTTTGTGGCGTCGTTTCAGGAGGGAGGCAACGCCGGCGGCTTCAAAGACGTGCCGCTCAAGGCATTCCTCCCGATTGCCGAACGCGTGATGGCACGCCGCGGCATAGCCCTCGACGACACCGAGCGGGGCATTCTCACCGCAGTGCACGCCATTGCCGAGCGCAAATACAAGTAACACACACGACTAACAACATATTTTATATCACATTTATAGGATGAAAGTAGCAATAGTTGGCGCCAGCGGCGCGGTTGGACAGGAATTCATGAGGGTGCTCGACGAGCAAAACTTTCCTGTGTCGGAACTCGTGCTGTTTGGCTCAAAGCGCAGCGCGGGGCGCATATTCACATTCCGCGGAGTAGACCATGTGGTGCAACTGCTGCAGCACAACGACGATTTCAAGGGCATTGACGTGGCGTTTGTGTCGGCCGGAGCCGACACGGCGCGCGAGTTTGCACCCACCATCACAAAATTCGGCACTACGATGATTGACAACTCGAGCGCGTTCCGCCTCGACCCCGACGTGCCTCTGGTGGTGCCCGAAGTGAACGGCGATGACGCCCTCAACGCGCCAAAGCACATCATTGCCAACCCAAACTGCACCACCATTCTCATGGTGGTGGCGCTAAAACCGCTCGACAACCTCTCGCACATCAAAAATGTGCAGGTGGCCACCTATCAGGCGGCAAGCGGTGCAGGTCTGGCAGCCATGGACGAACTGGCGCTGCAGTTCAGCGAGATAGCCACGGGAAAGACAACGCCCACGGTTGAGCACTTCCCTCACCAGCTGGCATACAACGTGATTCCGCAAATCGACGTGTTTCAGGACAACGACTACACTCGCGAGGAGATGAAGATGTATCACGAGACGCGAAAAATACTGCACAGCGACATCCGCGTGAGCGCCACTTGCGTGCGCGTGCCAGTGGTGCGAGCCCACAGCGAGGCGGTGTGGATCGAGACCGAGCGCCACATAAGCCCGGCCGAGGCGCGCGCCGCACTCGAGAAAGCCCCTGGCGTGGTGGTGGTCGACAACCCCGCCCGCGCCGAATATCCCATGCCGCTCGACTGCACGCGGCGCGACCCGGTGTTTGTGGGCCGCATTCGCGAGGACACCAGCAGCGACTACGGCCTCGCCTTCTGGGTGGTGGGCGACCAAATCAAGAAAGGCGCTGCCCTCAACGCCGTGCAAATAGGCCAATACCTGCTTACCCACCGCAAGTAGCAGCGGCAGGCACGCATAAACAATCAGCAGTCCCCTTGAAGCCAATAGAGCATCAAGGGGACTGCCGTTTTTATGTTATGTCACACTTTAATTCAGTTGCCAAAGGTGTCGCGGCCCTGAAGGTCGACGTAGCCCCACTTGCCGCCGAAGCGCACGGCAGCCACGCCCTCGGGCGTGAAGTGGTAGGAGTCGGGCAGCACCTCGCCGCCAGCGCACGGGGCCGCATAGTCGTAGCGGCACGGAATTGCCACTGAGCCGTCGGGCCGCACGAAGCCATATTTGCCGTTGGCGTCGCAATATAGGGCGCAGCCTTGGCTCACGGGACCGCTCACCACCGTCTGTCCAAGGGTGCCGTCGCGGGCAATGAGCTTGAACGACGACACGGGTGGCTGCTGGTCGGCGTCGTCGGCATCAGCATCTTTCTTTTTCTTTTTGCCGTCGGCCACCGACGGCAGCGGCTGCTCGATGCCCAGCAGGGAGTAGCCCTCGCTGAATGGCATCATGTTTTTGGTCATGTCCACATCGGCGGTGAAATAATTTGAGGCAATCACCTGCTCGCCACTGTGGTTGATGAAGCCGTAGCTGAGACCGTCGACGGTGACCGAGGCAAGGCTGTCGCTGAAGTCGCCGGGCTTGGTGCCGAACCGCAGATTCAGGACCACCGCGCCAGTGGTGTCGACAAACTGGTAGCGGAAGGGATAGGTGGCCTCGCTGTTGTCCTGCAGCAGGGTGTCTTCGACGGCCACCGCTGCCACACCCTCGCTAAAGCCGTGGGCATCGGCATACACAAAGGGTATTGCCACCCCACCCTGGCGGTTGATGAATCCATACTTCACATCGCCGTCGTCGCTGGCCAGCATCATGCAGGCGCGGCCGCTGCTGAAGGCGCAGCCCTGGCCGTCGTTGGCGGGCTGGTACTTGCCCGTGGTGTTGATTACGCGCTGGCCGGCCTTGTCGATAAATCCGGTGAAGTCCTCGCTCATCACGTAGGCCAGGCCCTCGCTGAAGTCATACACGTTGTCGTAGATGTAGTCCACCACCAGGCGGCCGGTGCGGTCCATGAAGCCCCATTTGAGCTGGCGGTCGTAGTTGGTTTTGGCGCCCGACGTTTCCTTGGCCACGGCCACCATGCCCTCGTGGTAGTTGCGTATGTAGCCGTTGTCGCGGAAAAACCCGTAGTCGGTGCGCTCGTTGTCGAGGTCAAACACGCGGCTGAACTGGCACGGCACCACCTCGCGGCCCTGGGCGTCGATGTAGCCCCAGTTGCCGCCGCGGCACACGGCCGCCATGCCGTCGCTGAAGTTCTGCACTATGTCGTATTGCTGCACCGCGGCCTTGAACTCGGGGGTTATGCTCACCGCGGCAGTCTGGCCGCCGGCTATGGCGGGAACTGCGAGCGCAATGGCGGTGAGGCTGTGTAATAATGCTTTCATAATTGCTGTGATATAAAAAATGATGTTACACCTAATAAAAAAGTGCCGGCAAAAATAGGCAATAAAACGCAATTTGCACCGCTCTGTGGAGAAACGGAATATTTTTGCCACCTTTTTGTCGGCACTTTTGACTCGCCAAGCGCCATTTGGTTTAATCACAGCCGCCACCCAACAGCGCCGTCAGTAGCTAATGGTGTGGCGGTCGTAGCTGAGCGACATCATCACGCCCCAGCCGCCCTGCACGTTGCTGTATAGGGCCGTGGGGGTAAGGTATGACTCGTCGGCATTGACGCGTATCACCTCGTAGGAGCGCCAATAGTAGTAGAAGTCGGGGCTTATGGTTTCGAGCTCGACATACACCCTGGGGTTTTCCCCCTTCTGCTTGCGCGAATGCACCTTGAAGGTGTAGTCCTGACCATCGAACAGGTGGTCGTCGAACACGCTGCTCTGCCCCGCAGGCCACTGGCCGTATGGCTTGGTGATCAGGCTATTGGCGAATATCACGTCGCTGGATGTGTAGGTGTCGTTGGTCACATACACCGGGAGGGAGATGCCTTGCATAATAGCCATGGAGTCGTCGGCTACGGCCAGTACCCGCAGGCGGTAGTAGTTGCGCTCACCGGCAGAGTCGTGGATGCGCAGAGTGATTTCCATCACCGAGTCGAGGCCGCAGTACCACTGCTGGTCGGAGGCTGGAACGCCTGGTTCGTAGCCAGCCTCGCTGTAATACACCTGCGTGCCCACCACCTCCACCTGCTGCGGCCGCTCGATGCGGGTCGAGGCCGAGGCATCGTCGAAGCCCGGCGCGCTCACATTCAGCACCAGCTCGTCGCCCACACGGGGCACATAGTCGCACGCGTAGTAGTAGGGGGTGCTGTCGTTGTACTGCAGGGTGTAGGTGTCGGTGCCGTTCACCGTGAGCACCGCCGTGGCGTCCTTAATCACCACCAGATCGTGATACATGGTGTCGTATTTCTCATGGAAATCCAGGTCGTCGCCCGGTTTTTTGGTGCTCGACACCGTGGGATTGCTGGCCACGGTGAACGAGCGCGCTATGCATGCGCTGAACTTCTGGCCGGGCGCCACAAGCGCGCTAATTGAGATGCGGCTCTTGGTGTCGCGGTCGAAATCTATAATCTTTTCGCAGCTGCCGAGGGCCATCAGGGCCACTATTGCCAGCACGACCAATAATATGCTGTGTCTATTCATATTCATTGCTAAAATTTATGCGTTAAACTCACCGAAGGCATAAACGGGAACGGGCACACACCCTTCAGCACCATTTTGCCATTGTGATAGCCCACATACACATTGCTCACGTTGTAGTGGTTGTAAACGTTATATATGCCCAGGCCTATCGAGCTCTCGCCATAGCGGCTAAGGATTTTGAGCGACGCGTTCAGGTCGAGGTGGTGGGTGTCGGGCAGTTTGAAATCGTTGATGTCGCGATAAGTCTGGTAGGGGTTGGCCGGCACTTCCTCGCCACTGAAGTCGTAAGCAAACAGATCGGTATTGCCAGGCAACACATACGGCCCTATGCCATGCATAAAGTAGCCATACATGTAGCGCGGCTGGCCGTTGATGTACTCATAAAGGCGCGGACTGTAGACCACCACATAGGGCACCGAACCGCGGCGCCCCGTTTGATAGGACCACGCGGCGCTGAGGTCGAGACTAAGCCGGTGCGACAGCCTGAAGCTGTGGCTCAGGTTCACCGACACATTGTTGCGATGGTCGGCCGAGGCATAGAAGTCGCGCCCGCCGTTCAGCTCCTCGCCGGGGCGGTTGAACGAGCGCAGCGACTTCGACCATGTGTAGCTCACCCACCCTGTGGTGGCACCCACCTTGCGCTCCACCAGCAGCTCCACGCCATAGCTGCGTCCGCCGCCAATGGCCACAATGTCGCGCCAGTTGCGGTTGGCCACGAAATAGGTGGCGCCGTCGCGGTATTCAAGCACATTGTCGAGCGTCTTGTAGTAGCCCTCAACGGCCACGTCGAAGCCGTGCCAGCTGTAGTTGAGCCCCGCGCCATAGATGTTGCTGGTCATGAGCGGCACATCCTTGGTGACCGGCACCCAGATGTCGCTGGGCATCACCAGGCTGTTGGTGGTGAGGCGGTGAATGCCTTGCGACATTCTGGCATACGACAGCTTCAGGGCCAGCGGCTCGGCCAGCTTGAAGCGCACCGAGGCGCGCGGTTCAAGCGCAAGATAGGTCTTTTGGTCAACGAAATATGAGCTTAGCCTGAGGCCGTAGTTCAGTTTCAGCCAGCGCGCTATGGTATAGTCGTCTTCGGCATAGGCCGAAAGGCCGTTGACCCACATGCTGGTGCCGCTCTCGTAGTCGAGGCTGCTGTGCTGCGTGTTGTAGTAGTCGCTGGCCGGGCCGGGAAGCTCCACATTCCAGTTCAGGCCGCCCTTGAATTGCTGCTCAAAGTTGTCCTTCACCACATGGGTGGTGGGCTTCAGCCACTGCTTCGACAGCTTAGCGCCATACCGCACCACATGCCGCCGGCCGACGTTGAGCACGGCGTCGGCCGTGAGGGCCAAATCCTGCACGCCCGAGTGGTTGGATATGCTGCTGCTCATGCTGTTGAGGTAGTACAGCCTATACACATCATCGATGCGGTTGAGGTAGCGCACCGAGCTGGTGAGGTTGTACATATACTGGCTGTAGCTGAGGTTCACATTAAGGCGGTGCCGCGGAGTGACAAACGACGTAAGGTAGAGGCTGGCAAGCAGGTTGTTCCAGCTGCTCTCGGTGGTTTCGCTGCGGTTCTCCTCGGTTCTGCTCTGCTCGTCGTCAAACACGTCCAGGTCGCCAACAGTGTCTTTCACCTTGCGGCTCTCGGATGGCGACTCGTTGTCGACGTCCCTGCCATAGTACACCACCGCCGAGAGCCGGTTGGCCTCGCTGAAGCGGTGCACGAGTTTGGCTGTAATGTCGTAGTATTCCATATTGGAATATGGCTGCATGGCGTCGGGGTTGTCGTAGAACTTCTTAAGTATGGGGCGGGCCAGCTTGCTGAAATACGACACGCGTCCCGCCACGTTAAACGAGGTGTGCCCCTTCCATATCGGGCCCTCGGCCTGGATGCGGCTCGACAATATGCCCACACTCAGCAGGCCGTGGTAGCGGTTGAAGTCGCCGTCCTTAATGCCGATGTCGACCACGCTCGACAGCCGCGAGCCATACCTGGCCGGAAACGCGCCGCGATAGAAGTTGATGTTCTGCACCATATCGGGGTTGATGGCGCTCACAAATCCGCGCATGTGCTCGGCATTGTAGATGGCCGAGCCGTCGATGGTGATATAGTTCTGGTCGTAGTCGCCGCCGCGCACAAACAGCCCCGCAGTGCCGTCGCTGCCCGACTGCACCCCGGGAAAGCGCTGTATGGCCTTCAGCACGTCGGGCTCGCTGAAAAACACAGGCACCGACATTATTTGCTTCTGGCCAAGCGACACCGCGCTCATTTGCGACGAAGCCACGCCGAAATTGCTGCGGCTGCCATACACCACCACATTATCAAGGGTTACGCCACGGGCCAGACGGCTGCTGTCGGCGGCGGCAGAAGCCGCATCGGCAGCAGCCATATGAGTCTGGCACGACACAAGCAGTATTAGTCCCAACAATGTTCTCATATCACTTCACCCTTTTGCCGCTGAGCACCACCCTCACATAGGAAGAAGCCATCGAAAAGCCTTTTATGTCGTGTTTTTCGTCCACTATGACTCTTCCTTTATCGCCATTGATGTCGATGGCCACCACCTTAATAGTGTGAGCAACGTCGATAAAGCTATAATACGGCAAATATATCATTTTAGCGATAAGTTTTCGCCCCTCTATTTCATAACTATACGTATACCTTTCAAGCCACCCATTAAACTTCATGGTGGAATCGGAGCCAATGCTGTCGGGGAAAGTATAGTCTGCTACGTCTTTAATTTTGCCTGATATGCGTTTGTTGTCATAGCATATTGCGTATTCGGCTGTCCAATCGTAGTGCGAGAAAGCGCTATCGCGCAGTTCACGGGTGTATTTCAGGTTGGCGTCAACGAGTTTGCCACTCTCCAAGAATGCCTTACCGTCGCCATCTTGCACGCGGGTGATTTTGCCATCATCTCCGCCTCCCGACGGCTCATCGCTGCCGCACGAAACGAATGCCATTACAAAGCATGCCACCACCGCTATCAGGAACAATCTATAAGTTCTCATCATTATACATTTTTACAGTTAAACAATATCATAATGTCACTAATGGCTCATACGAGAAAGAACCCATAAATTCGTTAAATTTATTATAGTATCGTACCGACATTTCATCGGTTGGCATTGTTTTCAACACTTCTTCAGGAATTTGACACGCATCCAGCATTTTCTCCAGCGACTGATATTGAATCCAGTTGGCTGGAGAGGTGATAGAGTCGAAAGAAAATGACGGTCCACTTATGGACGTTTGCCCTAATCTTTCTGTCATAACTGCATCCGAGCAAGAGCTCAATGCCAGGCATAGAATGCCTGTAAATAAGACTTTTCTCATATGGGTTTATTTAAGGGTTAT
>CALBLR010000064.1 GCA_937896015.1 uncultured Prevotellaceae bacterium
CCGCATGGCCCGCACTATCCGCGAGCGCATGAATGTGCGCGACAACGAGGTGTTCACCCCGACTGACCTGATTAACGCCAAGACAATTTCGTCGGTTATCAACACATTCTTTGGTACCAACGCGTTGTCGCAATTCATGGATCAGACCAACCCATTGGCAGAAATCACCCACAAGCGCCGTATGTCGGCCCTTGGTCCTGGTGGTCTGTCGCGCGAGCGTGCCGGATTTGAGGTGCGTGACGTGCACTACACTCACTATGGCCGTCTGTGTCCTATTGAGACCCCTGAAGGTCCTAACATCGGTCTTATCTCGTCGTTGTGTATCTATGCCAAGATTAATAGCCTTGGTTTCATAGAAACGCCATACCGCAAGGTGGAGAACGGCAAGGTGGACCTCGACAATAAAGACATTGTGTATCTCACAGCCGAGGCTGAAGAGGGCAAGGTGATTGCCCAGGGTAATGCGCCGCTCAACGACGACGGCACATTTGCCAAAGACCGCATCAAGTCGCGTCTCGGTCCTGAATTCCCTGTGGCAAGCCCCGATGAGGTGGAGATGATGGACGTGTCGCCACAACAGATTGCGTCGATTGCTGCCGCATTGATTCCATTCTTGGAGCACGACGACGCCAACCGTGCGTTGATGGGCGCCAACATGATGCGTCAGGCTGTGCCATTGCTCCGCAACGAGGCTCCTATCGTGGGAACCGGCATAGAGCAGCGCTTGGCTTATGACAGCCGCACACAAATCCAGGCTGAAGGCCCAGGTGTGATTGAGTATGTAGATGCCGACGTAATCCGCATTCGCTACGACCGCACCGGGGACGAGCAATTTGTGAGCTTCGACGAGCCGGTTAAGGAATATCACTTGCCTAAGTTCCGCCGCACCAACCAGAGCACGACCATAGACTTGCGCCCAATCTGCAACCGTGGTCAGCGAGTTGACACCGGCGACATCTTGACTGAGGGATACTCTACCGAGGACGGCGAACTCGCACTCGGACGTAACTTGAAGGTGGCATATATGCCTTGGAAGGGTTACAATTACGAGGACGCTATCGTGATTAACGAACGCGTGGTGCGCGATGACATCTTGACATCGGTACACGTAGATGAATATTCGCTTGAGGTGCGCGAAACCAAGCGCGGAATGGAGGAACTCACCAACGATATTCCTAACGTGAGCGAGGACGCTACAAAGAACCTCGACGAGCGTGGAATCATCAGAGTGGGTGCCCACATTGTGCCAGGCGACATAATGATAGGTAAGATTACTCCTAAGGGAGAGTCGGACCCAACACCAGAGGAGAAGCTGCTCCGTGCCATTTTCGGAGACAAGGCCGGCGATGTGAAAGATGCTTCGCTCAAGGCTAATCCTTCGCTCAAGGGTGTGATTATCAACACTCGCCTCTTCCAGCGCGCTGTTAAGAAAAAGAGAACAAAGGGCGGCGACCCACAACTGCTGCAGCTTGACGCTGACTATGAGCAGAAGCAAAACGAGCTGCGCGACGTGCTCGTTGATAAGCTGCTGAAGCTCACACAAGGCAAGAAATCGGCTGGCGTGAAAGACTTCCTTGAGACAGAAGTCATACCTAAGGACGCCAAATTCACTGCCGACTTGCTGAAAGACATAGACTATGAGTCAGTGAACCTGAGCAAGTGGACAACCGATGCTGCACGCAATGAGCTCATCAGAAAGTGCATAATGAATTATCTGCGCAAGAGCAAGACAATTACTGCAGAGTTGCGCCGCAAGAAGTTTGACATATCAATCGGTGATGAACTCCCAACCGGAATCATGCAAATTGCTAAGGTTTATGTGGCCAAGAAGCGTAAAATCGGTGTGGGTGACAAGATGGCCGGACGTCACGGTAACAAGGGTATCGTGTCGAGGGTAGTGCGTCAAGAGGACATGCCGTTCCTTGCCGACGGAACCACGGTGGACCTTGTGCTCAACCCGCTGGGTGTGCCTTCGCGTATGAATCTGGGTCAGATTTTCGAGGCCGTGCTCGGCTGGGCAGGCCAGCGTCTGGGTGTGAAGTTTGCCACACCTATCTTCGACGGTGCTTCGCTCGATGACATGAACGAGTGGACCGACAAGGCAGGCATTCCGCGCGGCGGCAAGTCGTATCTGTATGACGGCGGCACCGGCGAGCGTTTTGACCAGCCAGCCACTGTGGGTGTGACCTACTTCTTGAAACTCGGCCACATGGTGGAGGACAAGATGCACGCACGCAGCATAGGCCCGTACTCACTCATCACGCAGCAGCCACTTGGAGGTAAAGCCCAGTTTGGTGGCCAGCGTTTTGGAGAAATGGAGGTTTGGGCACTGGAGGCCTTCGGAGCTTCGCATGTGCTTCAAGAAATCCTCACAGTTAAGAGTGACGACGTTACAGGCCGCAGCAAGACTTATGAGGCAATCGTGAAAGGCGACCCGATGCCAACTCCTGGCATTCCGGAATCACTCAATGTGCTTCTGCATGAGTTGCGTGGCTTGTGCCTGAGTGTTAAACTTGAATAATAACATCTCTTTAATACATCGAAAATGGCTTTTAGAAAAGACAATAAAATAAAGAGTAACTTCTCAAAAATCACAATCAGCCTGGCCTCGCCAGATGAGATTCTTGAGAACTCATACGGTGAAGTGCTGAAGCCCGAAACCATCAACTACCGCACCTACAAACCTGAGCGCGACGGCTTGTTCTGCGAGCGCATCTTCGGTCCTGTGAAGGACTACGAGTGCCACTGTGGAAAATACAAGCGCATTCGCTACAAGGGCATCGTGTGCGACCGATGCGGTGTGGAGGTGACTGAGAAGAAGGTGCGCCGTGAGCGCAGCGGCCACATCCAGCTGGTGGTGCCCGTGGCCCACATCTGGTATTTCCGCTCGCTGCCCAACAAGATTGGTTATCTGCTGGGCCTGCCCACCAAGAAGCTCGACGCTGTGATATATTATGAGCGCTACATCGTGATCAAGCCCGGTGCAGCAGCGCTCACTGTGAAGACCGGTGATGGAAAGAGCGCACCGCAGGAAGTGCCTGTGGAGCGTCTCGACCTCCTTTCGGAGGACGAGTACCTGTCGATTCTCGACAAGCTGCCTGGCAACAGCATGCTCGACGACAGCGACCCCAACAAGTTCATTGCCAAGATGGGCGCCGAGGCCATCTACGACCTGCTGGCCGACCTCAATCTAGACGACCTGTCGTATGAGCTGCGCGACCGCGCCTCGCACGAGACTTCGCAGCAGCGCAAGACCGAGGCTCTCAAGCGCCTTCAGGTGGTGGAGAGCTTCCGCGCGTCGAAAAACATCAACCGCCCCGAATGGATGATTCTGAAGGTGGTGCCCGTCATTCCGCCCGATCTGCGCCCGCTGGTGCCTCTGGACGGCGGCCGCTTTGCCACAAGCGACCTCAATGACCTCTACCGCCGTGTGATTATACGCAACAACCGCCTCAAGCGACTCATCGAAATCAAGGCCCCCGAAGTGATCCTCCGCAACGAGAAGCGCATGCTGCAGGAGGCCGTCGACTCACTGCTCGACAACAGCCGCAAGTCGACCGCCGTGCGCAGCGACGCCAACCGCTCGCTGAAGTCGCTCAGCGACAGCCTTAAGGGCAAGCAGGGACGCTTCCGCCAGAATCTGCTGGGTAAGCGTGTCGACTACTCGGCCCGTTCGGTGATCGTCGTGGGCCCCGAACTCAAGATGGGCGAGTGCGGTATTCCTAAGGACATGGCCGCCGAGCTCTACAAGCCGTTTGTGATACGCAAACTCATTGAGCGCGGCATCGTGAAGACGGTGAAGAGCGCCAAGAAGATTGTGGACCGCAAGGAGCCCGTGGTGTGGGACATCCTTGAAAACGTGATGAAGGGCCACCCCGTGATGCTCAACCGCGCCCCTACACTGCACCGACTCGGCATCCAGGCCTTCCAGCCCCGCCTCATCGAGGGCAAGGCAATCCAGCTGCACCCGCTGGCCTGCACGCCGTTCAACGCCGACTTCGATGGCGACCAGATGGCTGTGCACCTCCCCCTCGGCAACGAGGCCGTGGTCGAGGCCCAGCTGCTCATGCTCATGCC
Source organism: uncultured Prevotellaceae bacterium (assembly GCA_937896015.1). Lineage (GTDB taxonomy): Bacteria > Bacteroidota > Bacteroidia > Bacteroidales > Muribaculaceae > Sodaliphilus. Next base: position 4,078 of record CALBLR010000064.1, read on the forward strand.
CCACAACATCCTCAACCCTGCCAACGGTGAGCCTATCACCGTGCCTTCGCAGGATATGGTGCTTGGACTTTACTACATCACCAAGCTGCGCCAGGGCGCCAAGGGCGAGGGCCTGGTGTTCTATGGCCCCGAAGAGGCCCAAATTGCCCTCAACGAGGGCAAGGTGTCGATGAACGCCATCATTTCGGTGGTTGTAGACGACATTGATGAAAACGGCAAGCCGGTGAAGGTGCTTATGCACGACACCTCGGTGGGCCGAATCCTATTCAACAACTTCGTGCCCAACGAACTGGGCTACGTCAACGAGCTGATTTCAAAGAAGTCGCTCAAAAAGATTATCACCAAGGTTATCCGCACCTGCGGTGTGCCACGCTCGGCCAAGTTCCTCGACGACATCAAGAACATGGGCTACTACATGGCATTCAAGGGCGGCCTTTCGTTTAACTTGGGCGATGTGCTCGTTCCGCCTGAAAAGGATGAATACATCAAGGAGGGCGACGCTCAGGTAGAGGAAGTGATGAACAACTATGCCATGGGTCTCATCACCGACAACGAGCGCTACAACCAGGTGATTGATATATGGACACACGTCAACAGCCGACTCACCGACACGCTGATGAAGCAAATTTCGGCCGACCAGCAGGGATTCAACTCTGTGTATATGATGCTTGACTCCGGAGCCCGTGGTTCGAAGGACCAGATCCGCCAGCTCTCGGGTATGCGTGGCCTTATGGCCAAGCCGCAGAAGTCGGGCGTTGAGGGTGGCCACCAGATTATCGAGAACCCTATCCTTGCAAACTTCAAGGAGGGTCTTTCGGTGCTGGAATACTTCATCTCTACCCACGGTGCCCGCAAGGGTCTTGCCGATACCGCACTTAAGACTGCCGACGCCGGCTACCTCACCCGCCGCCTTGTGGATGTGGCACACGATGTGATCATCACCGAGGAGGACTGTGGCACGCTGCGCGGCCTCGTATGCCGCGAGGTGAAGAACAACGACGATGTGGTGGCCACACTCGGCGAGCGCATTGTGGGCCGCGTGTCGGTGCACGATGTGATCGACCCCACCACCGGCGAGGTGATAGTGGAGAGCGGCGAGGAAATCACCGACGCCGCAGCCGAGCGCATCAACAATTCGCCCATCGAGTCGGTTGAAATCCGCTCGGTGCTCACCTGCGAGGCCAAGCACGGCGTGTGCGCCAAGTGCTATGGCCGCAACCTGGCCAACCACCGCATGGTGCAGATTGGCGAGGCTGTGGGCGTGATTGCGGCTCAGTCAATCGGCGAGCCCGGTACTCAGCTTACACTGCGTACGTTCCACGTCGGTGGTGTGGCAAGCAACATCGCCGCCGTGAGCAACATGAAGTCGAAATACGACGGTGTCCTCGAAATCGATGAGCTCCGCACCGTTAAGGACAAGGACGGCGTGGATGTGGTCATCGGCCGCATGGGCGAAATCCAAATCAAGGACCCCAACACCAACATGGTACTCACCACAGCAGCCCTCAACTACGGCTCGCGCCTGTTCTTCAAGCCGGGCGACACCGTGAAGAAGGGCGACGTGATTTGCGAGTGGGACCCCTTCAACAACGTAATTATCAGTGAGGTTTCGGGCACGCTGAAGTTCAACAACCTCATCGAGGGCTCCACTTACCGCAACGAGACCGATGAGACCTCGGGCAACAGCGAGAAAATCATCATTGAGTCGAAGGACCACAATGTGGTTCCCGAGGCCCAGCTCTACGACTCCACCGGCCAGCTGGTGAAGACCTACAACCTGCCTGTGGGCGCCCACCTCATGAAGAACGATGGCGAGGAAATCACAGCAGGCACTGTGCTCATCAAGATTCCGCGCGCCACTTCGGGCGGCGCCGGCGACATCACCGGTGGTCTGCCGCGTGTCACCGAGCTGTTTGAGGCCCGCAACCCGTCGAACCCCGCAATCGTGAGTGAAATCGATGGTGTGGTGTCGTTTGGCAAGCTCAAGCGAGGCAACCTTGAGGTGACAGTCACCAGCAAACTTGGCGATAAGAAGAGCTACCTCGTGCCGCTGTCCAAGCAGCTGCTCGTGCAGGCCGACGACTACGTGCGTGCCGGAACTCAGCTCTCCGATGGAGCCGTGACTCCTGCCGACATCCTCCGCATCAAAGGCCCCACAGCCGTTCAAGACTATATCGTCAACGAGGTGCAGAATGTGTACCGCCTGCA
>CALBLR010000065.1 GCA_937896015.1 uncultured Prevotellaceae bacterium
CGTCGACAGCCGTCACGTGGCGGTGCTGCGAGAGCAGCGTGGCGATGCTCAGGCCCACATAGCCTGTGCCGGCCACCGCCACTTTTATATCTTTGAAATCACGCATAATGATATTATACTATTTTTGAGTGGTAAAGTTACTAAATTCTGTCATTTTTTCCAATATTGCGCCACATAAATCGAGAGATGTGTGCCTCGGCACATTACAGGCGCCACAAGTCGACATCGGTTTGGCATAATGCATTTTAAGCATGCAGCAAACAGCCACGAATGCCGAGAGCACTGAAAAAAGCAGCAATCCAAGCGAGTGAGTGTGTTTAAATGCGCCAAACGGCAACAAGAACTGTAGGGGCCATGCCGCGTCCATACAGCTAATACGCCAATACACGGCATATTATGGACACGTTTTATTGCATCTGTTGCCGTTAAAGTGTCAGTGGTCATAGCCGTCGCGGCTGAGCACGCCCTGATGGTAGTAGTGCTTAACTTCGCGCATGTCGGTGACCAACTGGGCAGCGTCGACGAGCCACTGCGGGGCATAGCGGCCTGTGATGGCCACCTCGGTTGACGGATGGCGGCCACCGATGGCGGCCAGCACCTCGGCTTGCGTGAGCAGGCCGTAGCAGATGGCGATGGTGAGCTCGTCGAGCACCACCAGGCCATAGTCGCCGCTGCTCATGAGGGCGGCGCACCGCGCGAGTCCGCGCCGCGCGGCCTGCACGTCGGCCTCGGCGGGCTTGCGCGACAGGAAGCAGCCTCCGCCCAGCTGCTCCACGGTGAGCAACCCTTGTGGCAGCATGGCTGCAAGGCGGGTCTCGCTATACTTCTCGTCTTTCACAAACTGGCCCACATACACCCGCCGGCCCGAGCACAGCACCCTCACGGCCAAGCCAAAGGCTGCTGTGGTCTTGCCCTGTCCGTTGCCGGTGTATAGGCGCACAAAAGTTTTTTCCATATTTAATGACATGTTTCAAAAAAAAGCCATAGGGCAGCCGCCGCTGTTGCGCATGGCGGCTGCCCTATGGCCATAGTTGGAGTTTACTTTAATTCATTCATTTGCCGCCCTCGAGCGGATTGATTACAACCAGCCGGCCAATGGCGGTGCCGCCATAGTAGTTGCCGGCGGTGTAGGTGCCATAGTACTTATACTGGCCGGGGGCCACGCGGCGGCCGTCGCTGCCGCACAGGTTCCACTTCAGGGGGAACTGTGTGGTCTTCTGGCTCCACACCACGTTGCCCACGAGGTCGGTGACGGTGACGGTGACCTCGGGCTGGCTGCTGAAACTGTGGCGCAGGGCAAACTGCGCCTCGGTTGCTGCCGGGTCGCTGCCTGCATCGAGGGTGAGAGAGCCCGGTGCTCCAATGGCGAACGAGATTGACTTGCTTGCGCTGTTGCCCGCAAGGTCGTAGACTGTGAACGTGGCCGTGTGGCGGCCCTGGTCGAGCGAGCCGATGGGATAGCTGATTTGCACCGACTTGCCATCGGCGTCGAGGGTGGCATAGCTGCCCACATCGGGCATAGTCTGGCGGCCGCCGTCGATGAGCAGGCGCATATTGCTGCCAATGCTCATTTCCTGCATGTTGATGCCGCGGTCGTCGCTGGC
>CALBLR010000066.1 GCA_937896015.1 uncultured Prevotellaceae bacterium
CTGCTGCGGCAAAAGAGCATGAGCGCGCAAGGTGCCGGTGTGGCAAAAAACCTGCAACAGGCCCAGAACGCATGCAGCCTGGCCAGAGCCAACGCATCGGGGCTGGCCCAGCAGCTGACGCAGCTGTCAATCAGTCCGTCGCGCACAGCCGCCGGACATTTCTCGACCCGTGTGCCCATTAAAGCCCCGATTGCAGGCACCGTGGGGCACATCAATGTGAGCACAGGAGGCTATGCAGATGTGTCGACTGTGCTGATGGACATAGTGAACGACCTGAAAATGCACTGCGACATAATGGTGTATGAGAAAGACATCGACCGCGTGCAGGCTGGTCAGACGGTGGACATGACACTCACCAACCGCCCCGATGTGCACATTCGCGGTGTGGTGTATGGCACCAACTCTTCGTTTGTCAACGAGGCGAAGGCCATCAAGGCACACGTGCGCATCACCGACCGCGGTGGGGCCAAACTGATGCCTGGGGCCACAGTAAACGCTCTTGTGAACCTAAGCACTCAAAACGTCGACGCCCTACCCGACGATGCAGTGGTGGACGCTGGCGGTAAAAAATACATATTTGTGCAGACTGGCGTGCGCGATGGCGGCAAGACCCATCTGTTTGAGCAGGTGGAGGTGAGCGTAGGCGAAAGCGAGCTTGGCTACACCCACGTGATGCCGCTGCAGCCACTGCCTGTCGGCGCCATGGTGGTGCGCCGCAACGCGTTCTACATCCTGTCGATGCTGGAAGGCGGCGAGGGCGAAGACTGACACCAACCCACCCTACCAATCCGGCCCCACAATGGCTACAACGAACCGCTGTGGGGCCGGATTGTCTTTTATCGCAATCAAGTAGGAATTGCTTTTACGGGTATTTATGGGCGGTTTTAAGCAAATTTATAGCGGCAAATTTGCCTATGACGCGCATTTTTCGCAATTTTGCAAATTAATAAGAATGTTATAATTTAATAAGACGGCACATAAAATGGAAATAACCGCAGAGCAATTGGCAACCCTCGTGAAAGGCGTTGTCGATGGCGATGGATCGACTATAATCAACAATTACGCTAAAATCGAAGAAGCCCATAAAGGCTGCCTCACTTTTCTGGCAAATCCCAAATATACTCACTATATCTACACCACCGAGGCCTCGGCAGTGCTGGTGCGCAACGACTTCAAGCCCGAGCATCCGGTGAAGGCCACACTCATCAGAGTGGCCGACCCCTACGAGACGCTGGCCGACCTGCTTAACTTCGTGAGCAGCCAAACCCCGCAAAAGCTGGGCGTGGAGCAGCCGAGCTATGTGAGCGATGGCGTGGAGCTGCCCGAGGGCATTTATGTGGGCGCGTTTGCCTACATTGGCAAGGGCGTGAAGCTGGGCAAAAATGTCAAGATATATCCGCAAGTGTATGTGGGCGACAATGTGACCATTGGCGACGACGTGACACTGTATCCCGGCGTTAAGGTGTACCATGGCTGCAAAATAGGCAACCGCTGCATTGTGCAGGGCGGCGCCACCATAGGCGGCGATGGCTTTGGCTTTGCCCCACGCCCCGACGGCACATACGAAAAAATTGCGCAAATAGGCATAGTAGTGCTTGAAGACGATGTGGAAATCGGAGCCAACACCACAATCGACCGCGCCACAATGGGCGCCACGGTGATACACAAGGGCGTGAAGCTTGACAATCTGATTCAGATAGCCCACAACGTTGAGGTGGGCGAAAACACCGTGATGGCTGCGCAAGTGGGCGTGGCTGGCTCAACCAAGATTGGCAAGCACAACATGGTGGGCGGCCAGGTGGGGCCTGCCGGCCACATAACCGTGGGCGACTACAATGGCATTG
>CALBLR010000067.1 GCA_937896015.1 uncultured Prevotellaceae bacterium
CTGCGTGGACTTTAAAATCGGTGAAATGGTGAAAAATTATTGAAAAAATTAGGCCTGGGGTTTGCATTTGTCACACGAAGTGGCTAATTTCGTAACTGATGAGGCACACAAGGCGCCATGGCGCAAGCGAGCGCAGCGGTCTGTGTACCCCCCATGGCGGCGGTGCGCTGCACCGAACAGCCGTGGCCTAAAGAGAGAATTAATTGAAATGTGACACACACAGCAATGGACACGCGTGAACGGTTTTTGCAGCACATAAGGCTTGAACTCAACCAGTCGGCCCTTACGGCCAAGGCCTATGGCCGCGACCTGGAGCAGCTGGAAGACTTCTTGAGCGGGCACGGCCGCCGCGCGGTGGAGTGGGGCAGTGTGGAGCCGGCCGACATAAGGGCCTGGCTTGTGGAGCTTAGCCGCCAGGGCGACGGGCCGCGCACGCTGCGCCGCAAGGTGCAGTCGGCCAGGGCGCTCTACAAGTGGCTGATGTGGCAAGGCGAGGCGGTGGCCAATCCGGCCGCCGACGTCGAGCTGGCAAAGCTGCCGCGGCAGCTGCCGCACACCGTGAGGCTCAGCAGCCTCAACGAGCTGCTCGACTCGCCGGTGGACATGACCGATGCCGATGCCGTGCGCAACCGCCTGATGGTGATGATGCTGTATGAAACCGGCATGCGCCGGGCCGAGCTGATAGGGCTGCAAGACGCGTGTGTCGACACCCAAAAGTGCGAGCTCAAGGTGCACGGCAAGCGCGACAAAGACCGCATCATCCCGTTCGGACACGAGCTGCAGCGCTGGATTGAAGCCTACCGCCGCCTGCGCGCCGAGGCCTACGGGCATTGCCAGCCATTCTTTGTGCGCCGCGAGGGCAAGCCGCTCTACCCGTCGCTGGTCTACAATGTGGTGCGCAGCGCGCTGTCCAGTGTGGGCGGCGGCACCAAGCTGAGTCCGCACGTGCTGCGGCACACGTTTGCAAGCGCCATGCTCAACGACGGCGCCGACCTCGACAGCGTGAAGGAGCTGCTGGGCCACGAGTCGCTGGCCGCCACGCAAGTCTATACGCACGTCACATTCCGCGAACTTAAAGACAGTTACAAACACGCCCACCCGAGGGCATTAAAAAAAGGAGGGTAATATGGAAATCAACGTAAAAGCCATTCACTTCGACGCAACAGTGAAACTGCAGCAGTTCATCAACAAAAAAGTGGAGAAACTTGCAAAGTACAGCGAGGACATTGCATCGGCCGATGTCAACCTCAAAGTCGTGAAGCCCGAAACCTCACTCAACAAAGAAGCGGCCATCAAACTCAATGTGCCGCAGCACGACGATGTGTTTGCATCGAAAGTGGCCGACACCTTCGAAGAAGCCGTCGACCTGTGCTGTGAGGCTCTGAAGCGCCAGCTCGAAAAGCTGAAAGACGCCAAGTAGGATCCCCATACACATATAAGTATATATTGGCGAGACGGCACCGGTGTGCCGCTAAACATAACAAGCAACAAACGAAACACGGCGGGGCCCCGCGCATCACAGTGCGCGGCCCCGTTCTTTTTTTGTACACGCTATGGTTGGCCGCGACTATAATAATCGCTACCTTTGCACAAGCAAACAACTGAAAACAGTAGCATAAACTCCATTTTTGCGCTATGAATAAATCAATAATAGCCATAGCGGCCACAGCCGCGGCTGCCTGTGGCTGGCATCTGCCGGCCCGCACTCCCCAACTGGGGCACGACCCCATAAGTGTTGTAGTCGATTCGATGACGCTCGACGAAAAGCTCGACGTGGTGATTGGTTCGCGCGGACGCGTGAAGAGCAGTGCCACTGCCGCAGTCGGCGCACAGTCGACCCTTGTGCCAGGCGCCGCGGGCCAGACGGTAGCCGTGCCGCGCCTGGGCGTGCCCCCCACGGTGCTTGCCGACGGCCCCGCCGGGCTGCGCATCGACCCGCGGCGCAAGGGCGACAGCACTGGCACCTACTACTGCACCCACTTTCCGGTGGCCACCGCGCTCAGCGCCACGTGGGACACCGCACTTGTGGCGCGCGTGGGCGCGGCCATGGGCAGCGCGGTGCGCCACTATGGCGT
>CALBLR010000068.1 GCA_937896015.1 uncultured Prevotellaceae bacterium
GGGTGAAGTTGAGCGTGTCGAGGTTTTCGGCCATGCGCTCTCGATGGGTGCTTTTTGGGATTATTATCACGCCGCTTTGCAGCAGCCAGCGCAGAGCCACCTGCGCCGCCGACTTGCCATGGCGCTTACCGACCTCGACAAGCGCGGGGCAGGTGAAAAGCCCGTTGCGGCCCTCGGCCAGCGGGGCCCAAGCCATGATGCGGGTGCCAATCTCGTCCATATATTTGCGCGCCCGGCGCTGCTGGCAGAACACGTGCGTCTCCACCTGGTTGACCATCGGGGCAATCTCGGCATTGGCTGCAAGGTCGATCAACTGGTCGGGGCTGAAGTTGCTCACGCCAATGGCGCGCAGCTTGCCCTGCTTGTAGGCGCGTTCAAGGTCGCGGTAGGCGCCATAGCGGTCGCAAAACGGCTGGTGCAGCAGCATCAGGTCGATATAGTCGGTGTGCAGGCGGCGCAGACTCTGGTCGATGCTCTTCATGGTCTGCCCGTCGCCATAGTTGCTTATCCACACCTTCGACACCAGAAACAGTTCGTTGCGCGCAATGCCGCTCTTGGTCCAGGCTTTGCCCACAGCCTCCTCGTTGTGGTAGGCCTGCGCGGTGTCGACCATGCGGTAGCCCACGCTCAAGGCGTCGGCCACACAACGCTCGCACTCCTGCGGCGCAACTTGATACACGCCATAACCCATTTGCGGCATCTCAACGCCATTGCTTAAAGTCACTTTCTCCATAGTAGATACGTTTTGATTTAATTGTTAAAACACCTTGGTGCATGTGGCGGCACGCCACCGCACACTGCAAAATTATGCACGCCGCCGCAAAGAGGCGTTTCACTTTTTTCGCCAATGTTTTCACTTTTTTCAAGAAAGCATTTATGCCATAAGCCAGCTATTTGCTAACTTAGCGGCATGAACCGCAAACAAATAATATGCTCGAGCAGCACCGGCACTCTGAGCCGCATCAAGGCGCGCGGCTGGTGCATCCACGCCGTGTGCATTGCCGGAAGCGGCTCAATGACCTACCGCAAGCGCCGTGTGGGTTTTGAAGCCAACGACCTGCTCATTATTCCATATCCAGAACTCATAGAGGGCCTCACCTTCGCGGCAGACATTGAAATTGAGTTTATGGCTGCGCCAGTGAGATACATCAACAGTCTGCTGCCGGCCAACAACTATGGCATAAGCGGCCGCGTGAGCCTGTGGCAGAATCCTGTGGTAAAGGTGACGCCAGCCGGCGCCGCCGTGATGGTGGCCGACATACGTGCCATTGCCGCGAGACTTGCCACCGACGCCGCGCGCCCATTCCGCCGCCAAACGATCGACGCACTGGTGACGGTGATGGTCTACGACCTGTTTGCCTTTCACCAGCTTAGCAACGGCGGCGACACGGCCCACGAGTCGGAGGCATTGATAGTGCAGCGGTTTGTGGCCGACCTTGACTCGGGACTGCCACGCACACAGCGCTCGGTGGCAGTCTACGCCAGCCGCGTCAACGTGACGGCAAAATATCTGTCGGCGGCGGTGAAGCGAGCCACGGGCCTGACGGCATCGCAAATGATTGGGCAGCGCGTGCTGCCGATGATAGTGGACAGCCTCAGCAACACACACCTCACGGCCTCGCAGATTGCCGCCGACATGAATTTCGCCTCGGTGAGCTACTTCAGCCGCTACGTGCGCAAGCACTTGGGAGAGTCGCCAAGCCGCTTCAGGATGCGGCTGAGATGCGGCGGCAGCCAAGGATTTGGACAGCATAATGGCACTAATTGAGCCCATTGGGTTGCGCAAGCGGCGGCAACGTTGTAACTTTGCAACCGATATGACACGACTATTTGCAACATTCACCATAGTGGCGCTTGCGCTGCTCGCCGCCGCGGGCGCGCATGCCAAGGGCAACGTGAGGCTTGAGCCGTCGCGCGCATGGAGCGTGAGCGAGCCTTTGGGCCTGCAATACCCCGCCACCATCGACACCCTGCCGCACAACTACCACCAGCGGTTTGTGCCCAGCGCGCTCAGCCGGGCCTGGACCACCACTGGCAACTATGGCGCCGAGGGGCAGAACCAGCTGTTTTTTGAGCGCAAACCGACGGGCGACTTCTTTTTTGCCGACGCACTCGACCAGTGGCTGCCCACCCTCGACAAGCAGCGCTTCTACAACACGCGCATACCCATGACGCTGCTCAGCTACAGCACAGGCGGCAACAAATACAGCAACCAAGACCGCACCACGGCCATATTCAGCGGCAACGCCGGCAAGCGGCTGCAGGCCGGGGCCATGATGGACTACATCTACAGCAAAGGCTCGTTTGACTACCAGGCCGACAAGGACTTCTCGTGGGGGCTGAACACCTCGTATATGGGCGACCGCTATGAGATGCAGGCGTTCTTCAACAACTACAACTTCCTTAACAAGGAAAACGGCGGCATCACCGACGACCGCTACATCACCGACCCAGCCGCCGTGCAGGGAGGCGACACCCGCGTCGACTTCAAGAACATACCCACGCGGCTCACAGCCACCCACAACCGCCTCACGGGCCGCGAAGTGTATATGAACCACCGCTACAAGGTGGGCTACTACCACTATCTGCGCGACTCGGTGGCCGACACCATTGTGGGCCGCGTGTATGTACCCGTCACCAGCTTCATATGGACCATGGACTACAAGGCGGCCAAGCACCTGTTTCTGAACACCAGCGCCAGCGACGACACTGCATTTTTCAGCCACACCTACCTGAGGCTCGGGGGCACCGACGAGACCACCAGCTACTGGGCGCTGACCAACACCGTGGGCGTGTCGCTGCTTGAGGGGTTTAACAAATATGCCAAGTTTGGCTTCGCCCTGTATGCCACCCACAGCATGAGGCGCTACACCCAGGTGGCCGACTCCACATCGGCGGGCGCACAGGGCCTGACGCCGCTGCCAGTGAGCGTGGACCCGCGGCACACCGACAACCTCGTGTGGGTGGGCGGACAGCTCACCAAGCAGCGAGGCTCAATCCTGACCTATGCCGCCACGGCGCAGTTTGGTGTGGCGGGCAGCGTGGCGGGCGACATCGACGTGACGGGCGACGTGGCCACCCGGTTCCGCCTGCTGCGCGACTCGGTGACGCTGCGCGGCTACGGATATTTCAAAAACCTTGAAGTGCCTTACCTGATGCAGCAGTTTGTGTCGAACCACTACGCGTGGGCCAACAACTTTGGCAAGGTGAAGCGCCTGCGCCTGGGCGGCGAGCTCACGGTGCCGCACACGGGCACACGCGTCAACGCGGGCTATGAAACGCTGAAGAGCTACGTGTATTTCAACGCCGAGGGCGTGCCCGAGCAGCACAACGCACCAGTGCACGTGCTGAGCGCCACCGTCGACCAGCGTCTGGCCGTGGGCATACTGCACTGGGACAACGCCATAACCTACCAGACCACGAGCAACGCCGATGTGCTGCCGCTGCCCAAGCTGGCGGTGTACAGCAACCTCTACCTGAACTTTGCCGTGGCACGCGTGCTGAAGGTGCAGCTGGGCGTTGACTGCAACTACTACACGCGCTACTACGCCCCGGCCTACAACCCAGCCACCATGACGTGGCACACGCAGCACGAGCAGAAGTGCGGCAACTTCACCTTCATGAACGCCTATGCCAACTTCAAGCTGAAGCGCGCTCGATTCTATCTGCTCTACAGCCACGTGAACGGCAGCTCGATGGGCGGCAAGGCATATTTCTCCACCCCTCACTATCCGCTCAACCCCGGGCGGTTTCAAATGGGAGTGTCGGTTGACTTTGCCAACTGACACCAATCAGGGCACAGCATTGAATGCGCTGACACACAATGTGTTGGCGCATTACTTTTATACAATCACAATCATTGTTACTCGGGTAACAAAACCATTGGGAAAACAGATTTTTTCGCTACGAAATGAAAAAAAAATTCATTTTTCTATTGAGAAAAAGTTTTTTTTGCTACTTTTGGGCCACAGATACTAATTAATTCAAAAACCTATAAAAACTTTTGGCAAAATGAAAGTTGGAATACCTAAAGAGATTAAAAACAATGAGAATCGCGTGGGTATGACCCCCGCAGGCGTGGCAGAGCTTATCAAGCACGGCCACACAGTGTATGTGCAGCACACAGCTGGAGAGAACAGCGGCTTCCCCGATGCCGAATATGAGGCCGTGGGCGCAAAAATCCTGCCTACAATAGAAGAAGTGTATGCCACAGCCGAGATGATCGTAAAAGTAAAGGAGCCCATCGAGCCCGAGTTTCCGCTGATTCGCAAGGGTCAGCTCGTGTTCACCTATTTCCACTTTGCAAGCGACGAGCCTCTGACGAAGGCTATGATAAAGAGCGGCGCGGTGTGCCTGGCCTACGAGACTGTGCAGCTGCCCGACCGCTCGCTGCCGCTGCTGATACCCATGAGCGAAGTGGCAGGCCGCATGGCAGCCCTCAACGGAGCCTACTACCTGCAAAAGACCAAGGGCGGCAAGGGCAAATTCATTG
>CALBLR010000069.1 GCA_937896015.1 uncultured Prevotellaceae bacterium
CAGTAGGCCAGGGCAATCACTGCCACCGCGCAGCCCGCCACGCCTATCCACCTTATGCCCAGGTGGCTGCACACACTGCCGCCGGCAAATGCCCCCAGGCCGATGCCCAGGTTGAAGATTCCTGAGAATATCGACATGGCCACCGATGTGCCCTCGGGCGGGGCGATGTTGATTATCTCCGACTGCATGGCCACGTTGTAGGCCGTCACGGCCATGCCCCACACCACACACAGCGCCACGGTGGCCGCCAGGCTCGCCGCCGCTGGCAGCAGCATGGCCAGGCACAGTGCCAGCGCCGCCACGGTAAGCCCCACAAAGCGGTAGCGGTTAAGCGGATACAGCTTGGAAAACGCTATGCTGCCCAGCATTCCCGCCGCGCCGTAGATCATGAGAGCTATTGTGATGGTGCCGTTGGCCATGTGAGCCACCTGCTTGAAAAACGGCTCGATGTAGCTGTAGGCCACGTAATATGACGTGGCGGTGGCAAATGCGAAGATGAATATGCCCGTCAGAGCCTTGTGGCTAAGCAGTCCGGGCAGCTGGCCAAAGGTGAACTTGCCGCTGCTTTGCACCTGCGGCAGAAACGCCCACAGGTAGAGGAATGTGAGCGCCGTGCACACGCCTATGCTGAGAAATGTCATGCGCCACCCTATTTGCAGACCTATGGCGCGGCCTATGGGAAGGCCCAGAATAATGGCTATCGACGTGCCCGTCACTATCATGCTCAGGGCCAGCTGCCGGTGTTCGGGCGGAGCTATGCGCACCGCCATGGGCGACACTATCGACCAAAATACGGCGTGGGTGCAGGCCACGCCCAGGCGGCTGGCCATAAGCATGGCGAAGCTTGTTGAAGAGAACGACATGAACTGGAACGCGGCCATCAGTCCCATCATGCCCAGCATCAGCTTGCGCAGGTTCACGCGGGTGGCCAGCACCATCAGCGGCAGCGACAGCAGCATCACTGCCCAGGCATACACCGAAATCAGCATTCCCGCTTTGGCTTCGGTCAACCCGAAGTCGGCGGCAATGTCGGTGAGCAGCCCGATGGGTATGAATTCTGAAGTGTTGAACACAAAGGCCGAGCAGGTGAGGCCGATGAGTGGCAGCCACTTGTTGAGTGGCATTTTGCTGTTATTTCCCATATGCGCAAAGTCGCTTTCGCGCCAGCTGTGCGGGCGCGCTCTGATTGTAGATTTTGTTGTTTCGGAGTGCAAAGTTAGCGCACATTTGCCAAACTTCGCGACCATTGCGCTGTGAAAAAAGGTTATTGCGGCGGAATGGTGATGTGCGGCTCGGGCTCGGCCGGCAGCATCCGGGCCAGTCCTGCCGGAGTGACGGCTCCTTGCGCGGGCTGCGGCGTGTGCTCAAAGCTGCCGTCGGCCCGGTAGACGCCGCAGTTTCCGGCCACAAGGGGATCGCTCACTGCAATCTCCCGTGGCTGCCACTCTGGGTGGCGTGTGCGGTAGGCGTCGATGTAGGCTTTGGCGCTGGCCACGCGCAGCATGGGCGCATTGAGTGATGCGTCGTCCATGCCCATATTCTCGCCTGTGTAGCCCGTCACCTCCACCGTGCCGCTGGCCAGCACAAACCCCATGGTGGCATACCAGTGCCTCAGCCCGGGCCTCTCGGCTATGAGCATGGCCTGCGGCACGCCTTGGCGGCACAAGTCCTCAAGGGCCGTGGCCATAAGCTGCAGTCCCAGTCCGTGCCGCCTGTAGTCGGGGTGGGTGGTGACGCCATAAATGTAGGCTCCGCCATGGTAGCGCAGTGCGTGCAGCTCGGTCACAGGCTTGCCGCCGAGCATGGTGGCATATCGGTTGGCTGGGGTGGAGTATCCGCTGAAAAAGCTGTCAATCCACTCCATGGGGTCGCCGAATCCCAGCTGCCATAAGTGCTTAAGCTCAGTTAGTTGCGCTGCAGTACCCATGCCTTTTTTACCAGTGGCGGCAACTTTTTCATCTTATGGTCTATGCCATTGACAAAGGCGGCTGCCTCGGCTGCCGAGTCAAAGCCGCGCACAGCCACCAGATACTTCTGGTCGGTGGCCGTCCACACAATGTAGGCCGGCTGCTGCAGCTCGCTGCGCAGGCGGTCGCGATAGCTGGTGGCGTTGAACTTCTGCTTGAATTCACCCACTATCACGCTATAGCGTTTCACCTCGTCGGGTTTGCCGTCGACCACATTGCAGCGGTCAATTAGCAGGCGTATGCTGTCGCCGTTCACCGTGTAGTTGTTGCGGTTGTTCTCCTCAATCACCTTGTTGTAGGCCTCAAGACCCACGTTCTCCTTGGTGCGGCTCACCGACTTGTCGTAGGCGGCCTTGTAGTTCTGCTCGGTGGGGTGGCAGGCTGCGATGGCCATAGTCACGGCTGCCGCGGCCAAAACTGTTTTTATAGTCATTGCTCTCATAATCCAATAGCTGCGCGCCATAGTGGGCACGCAGCTGCAAAGATACTCCAACCTGTCCGCAATAGCAAAGCCCCTGTGCAGATTTTTAGGTCTGTGCAGGGGCTTGGTATGCCGGGCTAAGGGTGTGTGGCTGGTGTCGTTACTTCACCATCACCTTTTTGCCGTTGTGAATGTAGATGCCGCGCTCGGGGTTGTAGACGCGCACACCGTTAAGGTTGTAGTAGGGCGCGTTGGCGTCGTCGGCCGGAGTCGCTTTCACTGTCTCAACGCCCGTGGGAGTGGCGCCGCCGTTGATGGTGGCAAACTTGCTCCACACGGCTGCGGCCTTGTAGGCCTCTACCGATTCGCTCTGCACTTGCAGCTCGGCTTTGGTGTATACGTCGGTGTAGAACACCTTGTCGGTGATTGTGGCAGGCTCTTTGGCGTGGGCTATCACCTTTGTGATGGCCTTGCTGTTGTTGAACACGGCTGTGCCATAGGTCTTTAATGTGGCTGGCAACTCTACTGTGGCCAGTTTGGCGCAGTTGAAGAAGCAGCTGTTGCCTATGCTCTCCACGCCTTCGGGAATCTTGATGCTCTCAATGCCCGCACATGCTGCGAATGCGTTGTTGCCAATGGCGCGAAGGCTGTAGGGCAGGTCGATGCTGGTGAGGGCGGCGCAGTTGCTGAAGGCGTAGTTGTCAATCTTTTCCAGCGAGGTGGGGAATGTGAAGCCGGTCAGCACTTTGCACGTCTGGAAGGCATAGCCGCCAATGTATTTCACTGTGGCGGGCATCTCCACCGTTGTCAGCTTGGTGCAGTTGCTGAACGCATTGGCCGGAATGGTGTCGATGAGTGCGGGCAGCTCGATTTTCTCAATAGATGTGTAGCCGAATGTGTACTGGCCAAACTTCTTGAGCGTGCTGGGCAGCTTCACCGAGGCCAGTTTGTCGGCATGGAAAAACACGTGGTTGGGCAGTTCGGTCACCGCGGCGGGAATCTCGATGCTGGTGAGGGCCTGTGCATACTCAAATGCGTGGTGGCCTATTTGGCTCACGCTGGCGGGCAGTTTCACCGACTCCAGCTTGGTGCAGTAGTCGAACGCATAGTTGCCAAGTGCTGTGACTGTGGCGGGAATCGTATAGGCCGTAACCGAGCCTGGCACGGTGTAGAGCACCGTCTTGTCTTTGCTCAGCAGTGCGCCGTCTTGCGAGCTGTAGGTCTTGTTGCCTGCATCCACGCTGATGCTGGTGAGCTTGGCGCACTGTGTGAACACTTGCTCGCCAATGGTGTCAACGCTGGCTGGCACTGTGACGCTGGTGAGCTGGGTGCAGTTTCTGAAGGCTGCTCCCTGCACTTCCTTGATGCTTGATGGAATGGCAAATGTCTCAATGGCTGTGCTTTGGAATGCGCCGAAAGGAATCACTGTCACCTTCGGCGACAGTTTCACGTCTTTCAGAAACGAGCAGTTGTAGAATGCCATCGAGCCTATTGAATCCACGCTTTCGGGCAGCTCAACCGATGTGAGCGCCTTGCAGGCGTTGAAGGCGTTGTCGCGTATCACCTTCACAGTGCTGGGCAGCTCCACCTTGGCCAGCTTCGAGCAGTTCTGGAAGGTGTATTTGTCAATCACTGTCACGCCCGATGGAATATTGCAGCTGGTGAGCACTGTGCAGCTGCTGAAGGCGTTGGGACCAATCTTGGTGACGCTGGCCGGCAGCTCAATCGACGCCAGCTTTGTGCAGCTGTAGAATGCCTTGCTTGGAATCTCGGTGATGCCGTCGGGAATGTTGATGCTCGTCATCTTGCAGTAGTAGAATGCGCCTTCGCCGATTTCGGTGATGGTCGAGGGCAGGGTCACGGCTGTTACCTTCGACGAGAAGTCTTTGAAAGCCTCTTTGCCAATGGAGGTCACATTGTAGGTCTCGCCCGAGCCTTCGCTGTCGGTGATGGTGGCGGGCACCACCACTTCGCCGTTCGCGGTGCATTTGGTCACGGCCACATTGTTGCCCGAGGTCACGGTGTAGGTGATTTTGTCTACAGTGAAACTCTGGGCTGAGGCTGCTGTTGCCACAAGGCATATCGCAGCCGAAAGGAGTAGATGTTTCTTCATACCTAAACGAGTATTTTTAATTAAATATTGATATATAATGTTATTTGCTTATGCGACTATATGCAAAATTAGTTATTTTTTTGCTTTTATGGGCTTGTGGGTTACAATTTTTCAACGAAATGGCTCGATGGCGTGCACCAGTCCCACAATTCTATTAATTTGAATAGTGACGCGCCGTTTTGCGCATGGTGGTTGGCGGCGGCTTGCCAAAGTGCGTTTTTTGCCGTAACTTTGAAACATCATCAACATAATTGCATTAAAAAACTATACAAAACCAAAGCGTAATGACAAGAAAACTACTCCTAACAGCCTTGGCGCTGCTGATGACCGCGATGGGCATCAGGGCCGGTGAGGCACAGAAGCGCGAGATGCGCACGGCGTGGATTGCCACGGTGGCCAACATCGACTGGCCCAGCACACGCGGCACCGGCGCCAGCGTTATCGCAAAACAAAAGCAGGAACTGCTCGTCTTCATCGACGGCTTTCACCGCGACAATATGAACGCCATCTGCCTGCAGGTGCGCCCCATGGCCGACGCCCTATATAAGTCGAGCTACGAGCCGTGGTCGGCATACCTCACCGGTACGCGCGGCAAGGATCCGGGCTGGGACCCGCTGGCTTTTGCCGTAGAGGAGTGCCACAAGCGCGGCATGGAATGCCACGTGTGGGTCAACCCCTACCGGTTCAGCAAAAAAGGCGGCACCGACAACACCACTCCGCAAGACGAGGCTGTGAAGGCTTCGGGTGTGCTCATCGACAACAACGGCGACCAGGTGTTCAACCCCGCCCTCGAGGCTTCGCGCAAGCGCGTGGTGGACGTGTGCCGTGAAATGATTCAGAACTACGACATCGACGGCATAATATTCGATGACTACTTCTATCCGGGCGCAGGCTTGAGCACTGGCACCGACGCCCCCGACTACCAGTTGTGGAAGCAGAGCGGCTCATCGCTGTCGCTGGCCAACTGGCGCCGTGCCAATGTTAACCAAATGGTGGCCGACGTCTACAACATGGTGCAGGCCACCAAGCCGTTTGTGAAGTTTGGCATAGGCCCAGCCGGTGTGGCCGGCACTGCCGCCACTTCTGCCTCGAAGCACAATGTTGACCCCTGCCCCGTGGGCAGCGACTGGCAGTACAACACCATCTACAGCGACCCCCTGGCATGGCTCGAAGAGGGCACCATCGACTACATATCGCCGCAGCTCTACTGGAAGACCAACCACGCCACCAACCCCTTCGGCCCGCTCACCAAGTGGTGGAGCTATGCCGCCCATCACTTTGGCCGCCACCACTATGCCAGCCACAACATCTACTTCATGGCCGGCACCAACTCCAAGAGCGACTGGGACGAGATTTTGGCCCAAATCAACTATTCGCGCCAGTACAACGAGGACAACGCCCCCGGCGTGAACTTCTATTCCGCAAAATATCTCAACGGCCCGGCCATCAGCGGCTTTGGCGACTACCTCAAGGCCAACTGCTTCCAGCACCCCGCCCTGCCGCCAGCGCTCACATGGAAGGAGAAGGGCAACTACGACGCCCCGGCCAACCTCAAGCTCAGCGGCAATACCCTCACTTGGAAGGGTGTCGACAAGAAGCTGATGAAGTATTCAGTGTATGCCTTCCCCAGCAGCGTGTCGCCCGCCGACATAATGAGCGAAAAGTTTGGCGGCATAAAGTCCGACTATCTGGTGGCCCTCACCTACAGCCCCAGCTATGAACTTTCGGCCGATCTCGCAAAAGACCACTGGTATGCGGTGTGCGTGGTCGACGGCTGGAACAACGAGTTCGACCCCGCCTATCTCAACGCTCCCGCAGGCCAGGCCGATGCGGCCACGCCCATTTCGCCTGTGGGCGGCGCCGCCACCACTTGGAATCAGGAATTCAAGTGGACCGCGGCAAGCGGCGAGGCCACTTATCGCATTCAGGTGAGCCCCGACAGCACATTCTCGAGCGTGGCGCTCGAGCGCAGTTCGCTCACCGAGCCCAGCACCACACTCAACCTTGCCACACTTGAGTCGGCTGCCACCTACTACTGGCGCGTCACCACCAGCCAGCAGGGCCGCTTCGCCACCACAGGCCCCACGGCCACATTCACTTCGCCCAAGCGCAATCCCGCCCCTGTGGCCACGCTTGTGTCGCCCGCCGACGGCATGGCCACCGACAGCGACTTTGTGATGACATGCAAGGCCGCCGATGTGCAGAGCGTTGTGGCCCAGGTGGCCACCGACGCCGAGTTTGCTAATGTGGTGTGGCAGCGCGATATGGCCGAGAATGCCGGTCAGTGGCAGGCGATTTGCGAAGTTGCAGCCATTGGCAAGGGCAAATTCTACTGGCGCGTGGTGACTGGGGGCGAGTATTGCCTCGACAATGCCACCAGTCCGCGCCGGTTCACCGTTACGGCCATACCCACTGGCAACTACGAGCCGGGATATGTGCGCCGCCGCGACATCGACACATATAATAATATAGATGAAACGGCTGGGCAGAAGTCTACCGTGTCGTCGCTCAGCAGCACATGGCTGCGCGCAGTCAAAGAGCCGTACGCCAATATGACGTTTGCAAGCGACGGCCTTTGCAACCGCGGCTTCACCGCCTATGCCGACCGCCTGCTGGTGGTTGGGCGCGCCGAGAACACTCAGGGCTCGCAGGTCACCATCGACCACTACGACAAGGCCACTGGCGAAAAACTGAAAACCGTCACTGTGGGCGAAGACTCGCAGGTGGCCTACTTGCCGGGCAACGACATATTCACCGACAATGCCGGCAATGTGCTGATAAGCAACCTCACGCTGCGCATCAGCTCCACTCCGCTCAGCATATGCCGTGTGAATCCCGAAACGGGTGAGGCCACCGTGGTGGCTTCGGTCACATGCGACGAGACAAGCACCGGCCGCATCGACCACTGCAACGTGTGGGGCGATGTGAACTCGGGCAACTTCACCGTGTTTGCCGCCATGTCGAGCGGTACTCAGCTGGTGCGCTGGATATTTGAAAATGGCATTCTCGCCTCGACCCGAGTGGTTGGCATCAAGGCCTACACTGCCGGCGCCAGCCAGCTGGGCATAGCTCCGCGCGTGTGGCCCGTGAGCGCCACCCTGGCCTATGTGAAGGGCAGCAGCACCGACCTTGCCCTCTACGACTTCACCTCCGGGGCCATAGTGCAGCAGTTCGACAACGGCACTAATGTGCTGTCGGGCCACCGCCAGGCCAATGGCATGGCCGTGTTCTACAACGGCGGCAAGCGCTATGTGGTGCTGCCCACCGGCGACCACACCACCGACACCGGCTTCCAGTTCACCTTGGCCCAATGCGGCGAGGGTGGCACGCTGGCCGGCAGCAAGGCTATGTGGACCTTCCCTAAGCGCGGCATGGGCAATGTGAACAGCAGCACCTGGAATGCCCTTTGTGTGGCCGACAGCGTGGATGCCACCACCACCGACCTCTACTTCTATGTGCCGGGCAACGGACTTGCCGCCTACCGCATGACGCAGGCCGAAAAATCGGCCGTTGAGGCTGCAATATATGCGGGCGGTTGCCCGCGTGTGTCGGTTCGTGGAAATCTCATTGAGTTGAGCACCGAGGTTCGTAGGGTTGAACTGCTTGATGCAGCGGGCCGTAGCCTGCTTGTGAAGCACAACGCCAAAACTCTTCAGAAAAATGGCTTTAGGGGTGTTTACCTGCTCAGATGCACTGCTGCCGATGGCGTGACGCACACCATCAAGCTGTCGCTCTGACGGTATCCCTTTCATCAACACAGGCGGTTGCAGCCCTGCGGCAGAGTGGGGCGGCAACCGCCAATTTATATATATACATTAACGAAATTGCAGCAATTGGTATTTAATTGCACAATCCACCTGTTCCGGATTCACGTTATGCGCACAAATCGGGTGAAACATAGAAATATAGCTCAGCCCAAAGGAATGTGCCACTGCCGAAAATATGTATTAAAAGTGAATAAAACCATCAAAAACGGCAGTGTTAATAATAATGATTTTCTGTTCACGAAATTAAATTATTGCTAAATGGCTGCTATTTAACATAGCCAAGTGGGGCTTGTTTCGAAAAATAGTATTAAGTTTGTAAAGAAATACGGCCATAACCACAAAGTGTCGGGTGCATAGCGCCCGTGCTGCGTGGGTTGTTGTGCTTTATTTCTCTTGCATAGCGATAGGCAACTATCCACAAAACAACTTTGTAGAATATTAGCATACAATAAACCTGTAATAAAAACAATAAAAAAGTAATTATGAGAAAACAGCTATTGCTTCTGTTATTTTCCCTCTTTGCGGTGATGGGCTTCGCCCGCACTGTGACTGGCATAGTTGTGCAAGCCTCTGATAAAGAGCCGATTATTGGCGCTTCTATCCAGGTGCATGGCACATCTAAAGGCACAGCTACCGACATCGACGGAAAGTTTACTCTCGATGTCAACGACGGCGACGTGCTTGACGTGTCTTATGTGGGAATGAATCCCATCTCGGTGAAGGTTGGCAACCAGACCACCAT
Organism: uncultured Prevotellaceae bacterium; assembly: GCA_937896015.1. Taxonomy (GTDB): domain Bacteria; phylum Bacteroidota; class Bacteroidia; order Bacteroidales; family Muribaculaceae; genus Sodaliphilus. The sequence continues at coordinate 9,011 of CALBLR010000069.1, forward strand.
CAACATTGAGATGAAGGAGAACTCTCAAGTCCTTAAAGAAGTGGT
>CALBLR010000070.1 GCA_937896015.1 uncultured Prevotellaceae bacterium
GAGCGACAGCGCCCAGTCGATGCTCTCGGGGTTTATCGACCCGTAGCAATTGGTGATGTCGCTCACAAACATGTGGCGGAATCTGAGCGACAGCTCCAGCGACCGTTGCTCAATCTCGTTCCACCAGTTGAGTATGGTGGCCGACTTGTAGAATGGCTCCACCTCGTCGGGAATCACTGGCAGGGCACACGACTTGATGTGAGGCACGCGGCACGCCTCGAAAAACGCCTTCACGCGCTCCCAGTTGCCCCGGCCGCACAGGCAGCGCACCAGAAAGTAGTACATATAGGGGTTGCACAGCGTGAGCGGACGCACGGCATACCGGCCGTCTTTGTTGAGCATTATGCCGAAGTTCACATCGCTGCTGTCGGCCGGATTGCGGCCCGACAGGCACTCGGCGTACGGCTTGTCGCCAATAGTCTTTGCCACAAATTGCAGCACAGGGCCGAAGTCAAAGTATTCGGGCAGTTCAAAACTGTGGTATTGCTCCGACTTCATCAGGAAGTCCATGGCCTTGGCCGAGTCAAGCGAAAGAATGTTTTTTGTCATAGTAGTTGGAATCTATTGGAAAATTAAAAATGTCGTTATTATGTATGATTGCCGTGCGGAGCAGCAAAAAACGTGCCGTGTGGTTTGACGCAAGTTTTGGCGTCAATCCATTTTCAAGCCTTCGGCAAGGGCCGCGTTGAAATATTTAACCATGGCCGAATATGCGTCTTGGGCCGACTGCAAGGTGCCAATGAGAAATCCGGGAGTGGTTTTGAATTCTGCCAGCCCGCGGTAGTAATACAACTTGTGCTCGTTGTCGATGATGAACGGCATTATGTCGCGTCGCAGACACTCGCGGAACGCTATGAGCCGGCCCACTCTGCCGTTGCCGTCTTGAAACGGGTGGATGCGCTCAAAGCGCCAGTGCATCTCGGCAATGGTCGTGATGTCGGCCTCGTCGCTCGCTTCATACCATTTGAGCAGTTCGTGCATTTCCTTTTCAACGTTGGCTGGCGGGCATGTTTCCAGTCCGCCCACCTCATTGGCAAGTCGTTTCCAGTTGCCAACATTAAAATATGGCTTTTGCGCATCGGCCGTGCTTGACTTTAGAATGCGGTGAAACTCCTTTATCAGGTCGCAGCTCAAAGGGTTGTCAATGGTGCGCAGCAGGTGGTCGAAAGCCGCAAAGTGGTTCGATGTCTCAATTATGTCGTCAACGGGTATGGCGTCTTGATCCTTAAAGCCAATGGTCCGTGTCTCAAATATGTATCGGGTCTGGTCCTCAGTTAGTTTGCTGCCCTCAATTCGGTTTGAGTTGTAGGCCAGCAGCACTTGGGTTTTGTGGTAAAGTCCGCCCTTGCGCTTTGCGCGCTGCTCGTCGATGAGAAATTTTGTGAGTTCGTTCATATCAGCACATTTTGCATGGTTTCTTGTCTGCACATTGCATTCAGTTGCGGCCACAAAGATAGCTATAATATCTCGAATGCGTGGCATTGCGCGGCGGCAATATTTTCGCAGCCACGTGGCGGTGTTTGCAACCAGGTTGCGAAAACCCTGCGTTAACTTTGCGGCAGAAAACTGGAAAAAAACGGACAAAAAAGAATTATGAAGGTCAACAAAAAACTGATTAGAATCATCGCAGCCGCCGTGCTGCTGGCAGCCGCCGTTGCCATCGAGCACTGTGCCCGCCTTGACACGTGGCAGCTGCTGCTTGTCTACATGGTGCCATACCTCATTGCAGGCTACGACGTGATAGCCGAGGCTGCTGAGAGCATCGTCCATGGCGAGGCTCTGGACGAAGACTTCCTGATGTGCGTGGCCACTGTGGGCGCGCTTGGCATCGGCTTCCTGCCCGGGGCCGACACTGAGTTTGCCGAGGCTGTGTTTGTGATGCTGTTCTTCCAAGTGGGAGAAATGTTTGAAGACTATGCCGAGGACAACAGCCGCAAGTCGATTTCACACCTTATGGACATAAGGCCCGACACCGCCAATGTGGTGCGCGGCGCCAATGTGGCTGTGGTGCCGCCCGACACCGTGGCCGTGGGCGAGACCATAGTGGTGAAGCCCGGCGAAAAAGTGCCTATGGACGGTGTGGTCACCGAGGGCGAGTCGAGTCTCAACACTGTGGCGCTGACGGGCGAGAGCATGCCGCGTCCAGTGACGGTGGGCGACGATGTGTCGTCGGGCTGCGTCAACGTGTCGGGACTGCTGCGCGTGCGCGTCACTAAGACTTTTGGCGAGTCAACGGCTTCGAAAATCATCAACCTTGTGGAGAATGCGGCCGACAACAAGTCGCGTAGCGAGACGTTTATCACCAAGTTTGCGCGCATCTACACCCCCATTGTGGTTGGCGTGGCTGTGGTGCTGGCCTTAGTGCCGCCGCTGCTGTCGGGCGCAGGCTTTGCTGGGGCTTTCCCCATGTGGCTCAGCCGCGCGCTCACATTCCTGGTGGTGTCGTGCCCATGTGCGCTGGTCATCTCGGTGCCGCTCACATTCTTCGGCGGCATTGGCGGAGCTTCGCGCCGCGGCATTCTGGTGAAGGGCGGTAACTACATGGACACCCTTGCGCGGCTTGGCACGGTGGTGTTCGACAAGACGGGCACGCTCACCAAGGGGCGCTTTGAGGTCACAGCCGTGCACCCCGACAAGTGCGACGGACAGCACCTGCTGCACCTGGCGGCCCACGTCGAGCGCTACTCAACCCACCCGATTGCAGCCTCGCTCAAGGCCGCATATCCCAATGAGCACGACGGCTGCAAGGTCGATGGCATCGAGGAGGTGGCAGGCCAGGGCGTGCGCGCCCAGGTCAACGGGCAGACGGTGTGCGTAGGCAACAGCCGCATGATGGAAGCCATCGGGGCCAAGTGGCGCCAGTGCCACAAGGCGGGCACCATTGTGCATGTGGCCATCAATGGCGTGTATGCCGGCCACATAGTGATTTCCGACGCTCTCAAGCCCGACGCCAGTCAGGCCATAGCCGACCTTAAGGCTGCCGGAGTGGGCCGCACGGTGATGCTCACGGGCGACCGCGCCGAGGTGGCTCAGGCCGTGGCGGCCGAGACTGGCGTCGACGAGTTCCGCGCCGAACTGCTGCCCGAGGGCAAGGTCGATGAGGTGGAGCGTCTGCTGGCCACTAAGCGGGAAGGCACCACACTGGCATTTGTGGGCGACGGCATCAACGATGCCCCCGTGCTGGCACGCGCCGATGTGGGCATGGCCATGGGCGGCATGGGCTCCGACGCCGCCATCGAGGCCGCCGATGTGGTGCTCATGGACGACAAGCCGGCCAAGGTGGCTCTGGCCATAGCCATTGCGCGCCGCACCATAGGCATTGCCATGCAAAACGTGTGGTTTGCCATTGGCGTCAAGCTGCTTGTGCTTGCGCTTGCCGCCGTGGGGGCAGCCACAATGTGGATGGCGGTGTTTGCCGATGTTGGCGTCACCGTGTTGGCGGTGCTCAACGCCATGCGAGCCCTCAGGACGGAGCATGGTAGGGCATGATGCCTGCGTGAAAGAAAAACTCAGCGCGCCATGCGGCCACAAGGCTCTGCTTTTTGAGCCAGGCCGCGGGCGCGCTGTGCTTTTGCTATAATATATTGTGCCGCAGCAGTCATATATTTGGAAATCATGGCGGCAAAAGCAGTGATTTTTTAAGCGATTTTATTAATTTTGCAGTGCAAAGCAAGACTCATCTTAAAATCACATATTAAAAATATGATTACATTCTTCAAAAAAGGAGCGAAAACAATCTATGCGGTCGATTCCGACCACGCTCTTTCTTCCGATGAAGTAAAAAAACTGGAGTGGCTGTTCAGTGGTGCGCAGTTTGTGAACGACTCTGTGCTGCGTGGCACCTTTGTGGGCCCGCGCAAGGAGATGATCACCCCCTGGAGCACCAATGCTGTGGAGATTACCCAAAACATGGACATGCGCGGCATTGTGCGCATCGAGGAGTTCACGGCATGCCACGAAAAGGAGCCCGCGCACGACAAAATGCTGCAGCGGGTGTATCACACTCTCGACGCCGACACCTTCACGGTGGACCGCAAGCCCGATCCCATCGTGTATATCGACGACATCGAGAAATACAACGAAGAGGAGGGCCTCGCCCTCAGCCCGGAGGAGGTGAACTACCTTAAGGAGCTTGGCCGCCGCCTTGGCCGCCCGCTCACCGACAGCGAGGTGTTTGGCTTCTCGCAGGTCAACAGCGAACACTGCCGCCACAAGATTTTCAACGGCACGTTTATCATCGACGGCGAGGAAATGCCAGTGTCGCTGTTCAAGCTCATTAAAAAGACAACACAACAGAATCCCAATAGCGTAATCTCGGCCTACAAGGACAATGTGGCCTTTGTCAAGGGTCCCAAGATTGAGCAGTTTGCTCCCGAGAACCCCGAGGAGCCGAGTTTCTTCGACGTCACCGACATCCAGTCGGTGATATCGCTCAAGGCCGAGACGCACAACTTCCCCACCACCGTGGAGCCGTTCAACGGCGCCGCCACTGGTTCGGGCGGTGAGATTCGCGACCGCCTGGGCGGCGGCCGCGCCAGTCTGCCGCTGGCCGGCACGGCGGTCTACATGACCTCATATCCGCGCACCGAGGCCAGCCGCCTGTGGGAGCAGTGCACCATGCCTCCGCGCCCGTGGCTCTATCAGACGCCCGAGCAAATCCTCATCAAGGCCTCCAACGGCGCCAGCGACTTCGGCAACAAGTTCGGGCAGCCGCTCATTTGCGGCTCGCTGCTCACGTTCGAGCACGAGGAGGGCAAAGAGAAGACCGCCTACGACAAGGTGATAATGCTTGCCGGCGGCGTGGGCTTTGCCAACGAGCGCGATGCCATCAAGGGCACTCCGGTGCCCGGCGAGAAGGTGGTGCTCATGGGTGGCGACAACTACCGCATCGGCATGGGCGGCGGCGCTGTGAGCAGTGTCAACACCGGCCAATACAACAACGCCATCGAGCTCAACGCCGTGCAGCGCGCCAATCCCGAGATGCAGAAGCGCGTGTCGAATGTGATCCGCGCACTTGCCGAGAGCAAGCAGAACCCCATTGTGTCGATTCACGACCACGGCGCCGGCGGCCACCTCAACGCCCTCTCGGAACTTGTGGAGGAGACTGGCGGCAAAATTGACATGAGCAAGTTGCCCGTGGGCGACCCCACTCTGTCGTCGATGGAAATCATCGGCAACGAGTCGCAGGAGCGCATGGGCATGGTGGTTGAGCAGAAGGACCTTGGCCACATCGAGAAGATTGCCGAGCGTGAACGCTCGCCATTCTATGTGGTGGGAGAGACCACCGGCGACGACCGCTTTGTGTTTGAGCAGAGCGACGGCGTGCGCCCCATCGACCTTGGCATGAAGGATATGTTTGGCAGCTCGCCCAAGACTGTGATGAAAGATGAGACGGTGAAGCACACATATGCCGATGCGCAATACTCCGAGGCCAAGCTCAACGACTATGCGGCCACCGTGCTGCAACTCGAGGCCGTGGCCTGCAAGGACTGGCTCACCAACAAGGTGGACCGCTCGGTGACTGGCAAAATTGCACGCCAGCAGTGCCAGGGCGAAATTCAGCTGCCCCTCAGCGACTGCGGCGTGGTGGCACTCGACTACACGGGCACCTCGGGCATAGCCACTTCGCTTGGCCACGCTCCGCAGGCGGGCCTCATCGATTCGGCCGCCGGCTCGGTGCTGTCGATTGCCGAGGCGCTGACCAACATTGTGGGTGCCGACCTCAATGGCGGCCTCAAGGCAGTGTCGCTCAGCGCCAACTGGATGTGGCCCTGCCGCAACCCGGGCGAGGATGCGCGCCTCTATCGTGCCGTGAAGGCATGCAGCGACTTCGCATGCGCCTTGGGCATCAACATTCCCACGGGCAAGGACAGCCTGTCGATGACGCAGAAGTATGGCGACGACAAGGTGCTTGCCCCCGGCACTGTGATAATCTCGGCCGGCGGCGAGGTGAGCGATGTGCGCAAGACGGTTAGCCCCGTGGTGCAAAACAAGAAGAGCACACTCTATTATATCGACTTCTCGGGCACTGAGTTTGAACTTGGCGGCTCGGCGTTCTTCCAGAGCCTCAACCGCATCGGCTCAAAGGCTCCGGCAGTGAAGTCGGCCCAGTATTTTGCCACCGCCTTCAATGCGGTGCAGGGCCTCGTTGACGGCGGCCTGCTGCTTGCCGCCCACGATGTGTCGGCCGGCGGCCTCCTTACCACGCTGCTCGAAATGACCTTTGCCAACGTCAATGGCGGCCTCGACATCAGCCTCGACGGCTTCGACTGTGCCGACGTGGTGAAGATTCTCTTTGCCGAAAATCCCGCACTGGTAATCCAGGTGGCCGGCAACGAGTGCGCCAAGGTGGAGCAGCTGCTCGCCAAGCAGGGCGTGAAGTTCATCAGCCTTGGCCAGCCCTCCGACGAGCGCACCCTCACCGTGAGCAAGGACGGCGCCGAGCACATGTTCTTCATCGACTATCTGCGCGACGTGTGGTATAAGTCGTCATATCTGCTCGACTGCAAGCAGAGCGGTGAAAAGTGCGCCAAGGCCCGCTTCGAAAACTACAAGAAGCAGCCGCTGCGCTACCGCCTGCCCCAGGGCTTCACAGGCCGTGCCGCCGACCTTGGCATCACAGGCTCGAGCCACAAGCCCAGCGGCATAAAGGCAGCCATCATCCGCGACAAGGGCGTGAATGGCGACCGCGAAATGGCCTACTCGCTCTACTATGCCGGATTCGATGTGAAAGACGTGCACATGACCGACCTCATGAGCGGCCGCGAGACCCTTGAAGACGTCAACATGATAGTGTTCTGCGGCGGTTTCAGCAACAGCGACGTGCTGGGCTCGGCCAAGGGCTGGGCCAGCGGCTTTGTGTGGAACGATAAGGCCAAGCGTGCGCTCGAAAACTTCTACAAGCGCACCGACACCCTCAGCCTCGGCATTTGCAACGGCTGCCAGGTGATGATTGAGCTCAATCTGCTCAACCCCGAATACAGCTCCAAGCCACACATGGACTTCAACGACTCGCACAAGTTTGAGTCGGTCTTCCTGGGTCTCACCATCCCAGAGAACAACTCGGTGATGTTTGGCAACCTGGCTGGCTCCAAACTGGGCATCTGGGTGGCCCACGGCGAGGGCAAGTTCAACCTGCCCGAAGGTGCCGACAACTACAACGTTGTGGCCCAGTATAGCTACAAGTCGTATCCTGGCAACCCCAACGGCTCGCCGCGCGGCATTGCCGGCATCGCATCGGCCGATGGCCGCCATCTGGCCATGATGCCCCACCTCGAGCGTGCCGTGTTCCCATGGCAGTGCGCCTACTATCCGCATACGCGCCTTGCCGACGATGTGACACCGTGGATGCAGGCCTTTGTGAACGCCAAGAATTGGATTAAGAGCCACAAATAGCATAAGCGCTTACGTGTGCAAGTGAACTGAGGAAGTGCGCGGCTGCCAAGCCTGCGCATTTCCTCTTTCACTGCTTTTACTGGCAGGCAAGTCCTGAGCCAAAATGGCGAAATGATGTTAAAAAGCATATCAGCGAAATTTTAATCACGTGATTATAGCAATCAATCGCCCATTTTTTAATAATTTTGCATACAAAATCAGAATAAGATGGCAGAGAACAAAAAAATAAAGACCGCCCTCATTTCCGTCTTCCATAAAGATGGTTTGGGCGATTTGCTTAAAGCGCTGAACGCCAGCGGCGTGAAATTTCTTTCTACTGGCGGCACCCAGAAGTTTATCAAAGAGCAAGGCTATGAGTGCGACGCTGTGGAAGACCTCACCGGCTACCCGTCAATTTTGGGAGGCCGCGTGAAGACGCTCCACCCCAAGGTGTTCGGTGGCATACTCACCCGTCGCGACAATGCCGGCGACAATGAGCAGATTGCCAAATATGAAATTCCCGAAATCGACCTTGTGATAGTTGACCTCTATCCGTTTGAGGACACCGTGGCAAGCGGTGCCAGCGAGGCCGACATCATTGAGAAAATCGACATAGGCGGCATATCGCTCATCCGCGCCGCCGCCAAAAACTTCAAGGATGTGGTGATTGTGGCCTCGAAGGCACAATACAAGCCGCTGCTCGACATCGTTGAGGCCAACGGCGAGGCTGCCACCTCTCTTGAGCAGCGCAAGTGGTTTGCCAAAGAGGCGTTTGCAGTGTCGAGCGCCTACGACTCGCACATATTCAACTACTTCGACGACGGTCAGTTCTCGGCCCTGCGCTTCGCAGTCAACGGTGCCAAGCAGCTGCGCTATGGCGAAAACCCGCACCAAAAGGGCTTCTACTTCGGTGACTTCGACGCCATGTTCACCCAGCTGCACGGCAAGGAAATCTCTTATAACAACCTGCTCGACATCGACGCTGCCGTCAACCTCATCAAGGACTTCAACGAGACCACATTTGTGATTATGAAGCACAACAACGCCTGCGGCCTCGCATCGCGACCCAAATTGGTTGACGCGTTCAAGGACGCCCTGGCAGGCGACCCCGTCAGCGCCTTTGGCGGCGTGCACGTCACCAACGAGGTCGTCGACGAAGCCACAGCCGAGGAGATGAACAAGATATTCATTGAGGTGTGCATCGCCCCCGGCTATACCGAAGAGGCTCTGAAAATTCTTGAGCAGAAGAAGAACCGCATCATTTTGGTGATGAAGGACTTTAAGCGCCCCGCTCTGCAGTGTCGCTCGGTGCTCAACGGCGCACTGGTGCAGGAGCGCGACACGCATGTCGAGACTCCCGACGAACTTGTGCCTATGACCGACAAGAAGGTGACCGATGCTCAGGTGGCCGACCTGCTCTTTGCCAACAAAATTGTGAAGCACAGCAAGAGCAACTCTATAGTGCTGGCCAAAAACAAGATGCTGCTGGCAAGCGGCGTGGGCCAAACGTCGCGCGTCGACGCCCTGAAGCAGGCCATCGAAAAGGCGCAGGGCTTCAAGCACAGCCTTGAGGGCGCTGTTATGGCTTCCGACGCATTCTTCCCCTTCGGCGACTGCGTGCAAATAGCCCATGAGGCCGGTGTCGACGCTGTGATTCAACCCGGCGGCTCGGTGCGCGACCAT